>NZ_JFHO01000078.1:0-5096 GCF_000724705.2 Acidiphilium sp. JA12-A1 | reverse complement strand
ACCTCGGCCACGCGCATGCCGGCACCATAAGCGACCGAAAGAGCCGCCTGATGCTTGAGGCAGGTGGTCGCGTTGAGCAGCCGTGCGACCTCATCCCGACTGAGCACGACGGGCAGGTTGCGAGGGTGCGGCGTCCGGATCAGCTTGCGCGCCAGATCAGGCCGGTCGATCGTTTGCGTGAAAAAGAACCGTAGCGCCGAGACGATGCTGTTCATGGTCGGTGTCGGCACCCCGGCATCGCGCTGCTCGATCTGGAAGCGGCGAAGATCTTCCGCCGTCGCCGTATCGGGTGAACGCCCCAGGAATGTGGCGAAGCGCCCCACGTCACGAAGGTAATTGCGGTGTGTCTCTCGCGAGAACCGACGCATGTTCATATCGTCGATCAAACGCTGGCGCAGCGGGCTGATCGCAGCAGTGCGGATTGATTCGTTCATCGTTCGGCTCCTTTCGGTTGAAAGAACCAAAGATGCTCCGTCACCGCCGGAATGCGCTCAATCCAGCCACAACGGCCAGGTCTCTAGCCCGATCCCCCCCCCTCCCGCGCAGCGGGTTCGTTCTTCGGCCCATGTCGGGCAGTCGTGAGACGGCTCACTCGCGTCGTTGATGGGCCGAAGCGTCCTCTTTTTCATTGCCTCAAGGCACCAATTCGCCAGTCGGTAATAGCAGTTCTGGTCCGTTGTGCCGGGGCGAATTGACTGCCTGTCCCACCGGCCATGCCAAAGTCAATTCATCGGGTGGTGGATGAAGCAGATCGGCCGCATGTCCAGCAACTTCGCCCAACCAGATCGGCCAGTCCTCATGCTGAATGATGACGGGCATGCGGTCATGCACTGGCGCGGCCGTGACATTGGCGGACGTGGTAATGATGGTGAAGGTGCGGAGAACTTTCCCCGTACCCGGCGTGACCCAGCTTTCCCAAATGCCTGCGAAAGCCATCGTCGCGCGATCCGTGCGGGCAAAGGCGAACGGCCGCTTGCCGTCTGGTGTCACCTGCCACTCATACCAGGCGTCGACCGGCACGAGGCAGCGCCGGGACGCGAACGCCGGCTTGAACATCGGCGAGGTTGCCAAGGTCTCAGCACGGGCGTTGATCGGCCGCCGAGCCTCCCTGATATCCCTGGTCCAGTGAGGCACCAGCCCCCAGCTCAGGAGGTCGATGCGCCGCTCGCCGTTTTCAGGATGTCGGCGGACAACTAGAGCCGGTTGCGACGGGGCGATATTCCAGGACGGCCGTGCATCTACCGGCGCTGAATTGACCGCCCCGAACAGCTTGCGGATCGCTTCAACCGGCTGGAAGGTTGCAAAGCGTCCGCACATGGCGCCTCTTGCTCTCCTGAAATGTTCTCCATATGTTCTAGTCGATGGAGACGAACATGGGAAGCTACACAGGCGGAAATACCACAGGTTTCGTCAGCCCCGCAGGTGATAGCCTGGAGGGACCGATCGATCTGTCCGAGATCCTCGATCTCCGCCGGCCCAGCCGCTACCCCGTGCGCGTCGCCGGCGATGCGCTGGCCAGCCGCGGCATCCTCTCCGGCGATATCCTGATCGCCGATGCCGCCACCCCGCCGGCGCCCGGCAAGGTCGCTGTGGTGATGCTTGCCGGCGACGTGCTGGTCGCCCAGCTCGCCTGGCGCAACGGCCAGTGGCAGCTGCTCTCCGGCCGCGCCGGCACCGAGCCCCTCCCCGTCGAGGGCGATGACGCCGAAATCTGGGCGGTGATCACCGGCCTGGTGCGAACTCAGGTCTGATCGCAATGCCGACTTTCGGGCTGATCGACGGCAATTCCTTCTATTGCTCGGCCGAGCAGGCGTTTGCGCCGGAACTGCGCTCCCGCCCGCTTGTGGTGCTGTCCAACAATGACGGCTGCGCCATCGCCCGAACGCCGGAGGCCAAGGCGCTCGGGATCAAGATGGGCGAGCCCTGGCACCTGTTCCGCAAGCGCCCGGAGAGCAGGGTCGTCGAATGGCGGTCGAGCAACTACGCCCTTTACGGAGACATGAGCCGCCGGGTCTACGACGTGCTCACTGAACGGGTGCCACAGGTTGAGCCCTATTCGATCGACGAGATGTTCCTTGATCTCGATGGTATCCCCGATCTCGACCGGTTCTGTCGCGATCTCCGGCGCGATGTCCGACAGATCGCCAAGATCCCCACCTGTGTCGGGATTGGTCCAACCAAGACGATCGCCAAGCTTGCCAACAAGGTGGCGAAAAAGGAGACGGCGCTGGGTGGCGTGTGCGACCTACGCGATCCGGAGCTTCGGGCGCGGCACTACGAACGGCTGCCTATCGCCGAGGTCTGGGGCATCGGCGGCCAGGCCGGGGCGAAACTCGCCGCGGCGGGGATCGCCACGATCGCGGATTTCGTGCGGGCGGATCCGCGCGTGGTGCGAGACATGCTGACCGTGACTGGCGCCAGGGTGCAGACGGAATTGCGTGGCGCCTCCTGCCTGCCGCTATCGCTGATGGCGCCAACACGGAAGGGAATCGCGGTAAGCCGCAGCTTCGGACACATGATCGACAAGCCGGCCGAACTGCGCGAGGCCATCTGTACCTTCGCCGCGCGCGCGGCGGAGAAGCTCCGCGCCGAGCGGCTTGAGGCGGGCCAGATCGCGGTCTTCACCCATACGAACCCGCACAACGGTGACCCGTGGTATTCGGCGCAGCGCCAGGCCAAGATCGAGCCCACGGCCGATACCGGTCTATTGATCGGCGAGGCGATCAGGCTGTTGCGGGCTGTCTGGCGTCCGGGATACCGGTATTTCAAGGCGGGGGTAATGCTTCAGGACCTGTCACCGGCGCTGCGCCAGGCCGTTCTGTTCGCCAGTTTCGACCGTGACCAATCGGCCGCCGCGATGAAAGCTATGGATGCGATCAACGCCCGGTTCGGGCGCGGAACCCTGCGGATCGCTTCGACGGCCACAACACCATCATGGGGCGCACGCCGGCAAAATCTCTCCCCCCGATACACGACGCAAGCCGGGGAAATGCTGGTCGCGAATTCGTTTTAGCGCGGGCTTCGATTATGCCCGGCTTGGGGGGAAACCGGGAGGTCCGCTTACGGCTGGTGCAAGCGGATAACGTGCATTTGCCTTATGGCGTGTCAAGTCGATTTCAGAAAAGCAGATTTCGGCGCGATGCGAAGGCAAAGCGGCTATTGCGTTTGCCAATGATATAGGAGTCCAGCTTGCTGGGTGTGGAGGCTGGCGCGGCCCCTAGTCACTATGTCTATGTCGATGCGCGTGTGGATTGCGCGCCTGGGGCGATTCGCGACTGCCCCATCACACGGGGAATTTGAAGGGGGGGATAGCGTGGAGACGATTTGCAGCCAAACCAGCCATTGTGCGCTGAACAGCTTATTCTGTATTATTTACGACTTTCAGACACTACTTACCGGTGTTATAGCAATCTGTGCAGCAATCTTCACAGGCTGGCCCGTTTGGCGGCAGCTTAAGGACACCAATCTTCAGACACGAATCTCACACCGGGAAACGTTAGCGAATCTCTTGCGCGATGCGTTGCGGCGTTTCGAGAAGGTCGATCAGTCGATCCGCGAACTCCTTTCGACGGCTTCCCGGGCAACGAGCGGTCCAGAAGGTGAACGGATCGAGATAAACTCGGAGGCAGCTAACGACCTCGAGCAGAGCTTTTCTGGCCTACTGGACTGGTATCTCGTCGTTCTTGCCGACACTGAGCATGCCGACATAGAGGCCTGCAAGTCTGTCTTAAAATCAGCGCTTGATATGTTAGTTAAGACCTTGCGAGACGCACATTGGGCAGACCACAACGAGCAACAGGACGAGGATCACAATATCCCCGATGAAGAATGGGGCAGGATAACGACCCGTTGCGCGGAGGCAAAGATCGAAGCGTTCCATCGAGTGGGCGACGTGCAGAGGGCCTATGGCGCGCTTTGTGAGGCCCAGGAGAAATGGGTCCGATCCCTACGTGGACAGATCGCCAAACTGGATTTGCAGATTTCAGGACCGCAATAAAGACAGGGGAAAGGCTTTCCCTTAACCTTTTCTAACGTCGGCTTTCGTTTGCGGAACCGGCGGGATAGAGCGACCGACTTGGGTCGTGTACAGACATTTAATTTGACACCCTTCTCCCCGTCGTACCTGCCCGTGGCTATGTTGCGTTGACGGCAAAGCGGTTCTCGCCGACGCGATCCGCCATCTCGGGCCGCCGGAAATAAATGGCCCGGCCGCAGCGCAGCGGCCGGCCTGATTTCGGGAAGATGATCTGCTCATCATCCCGCATGTCGTGCATGATTTCCTCGGCGCGGATGAGTTGACGTTTCAGCTCATGATAGGTTGTGGTCTGGCCGGTCGAGCGCGTGCCTGCTTCCAGCCCCTTTGCCGAGTTGCCGGTGTTTGAGCCTTCCGACCAGGCCAACACGCCATATTCGCCGATCGCCGCAGCCAGCTCCTCGGCGACCGCCTTGGTTTTGACGCCAGCGAAGCTATACCAGCTGACCGATTCAAACCACTTGGCCGGGCCGTCCTGGCCGAACAGCTCGCGAAGCTGGCCGATCGACTGATAAAACGGAAACAGCGTGATCTTGTATTTCCGGGCGCAGTCGCGGGCGGTTTCGAGGATTTTCATGGGGCCGAGGCGGGCGGCCTCATCGAGCAGGAACAACACGCGGCCTTCGATCGCGCCATCCGCTTCATAGGCCGCGTTCAGCAGGGCGCCGGTGATGACGCGGGCGACGGCCGGGGTGGCATCGAGCGCCTTCAGCGGAATGTTGATGAAAACCGTGGCCTTGCCGAGCGTCAGCTCAGCGCACCGGAACGTGTTGCCGGAAACGAGATCCGCATAAGCGGCGGTTGAAAGCCAGGCCGTGTCTTGGGTGGCGTTCTTGTAGATGCCGCTAAAGGTCTCATCCACGATGTCCTTCAAGCTACCGGCGAGATCGCGGGCGAGGCGGCTTTGCGAGTTCTTGTGAATATGGGCCAGGACGTTCCGCAGCTCCTTTTCGGGCGTGACGATGGCCGCACGGACGGCGCGCAAGGTCTTTTCGTGCGGGTCCAGGTGTTCGTCCAGAGCATATGCGCGAGCAGCGCCGTCACCAGCTCCTTGCCGCTGTTC
>NZ_JFHO01000079.1:0-37391 GCF_000724705.2 Acidiphilium sp. JA12-A1 | reverse complement strand
GACGGCCCCGCAACCCTCGCCACCCTCTGCCGCAGCCGCGGCATCCCCCTCATCCACGTCTCGACCGACTATGTCTTCGACGGCACCAAGGGCGCGCCCTACACCGAAACCGACCCGATCGCCCCGCTCGGCGTCTACGGCCACAGCAAGGCCGCCGGCGAGGAAGCCATCCTCGCCGCCGGCGCCGACGCCATCATCCTCCGCACCGCCTGGGTCTTCTCCGCCACCGGCAAGAACTTCGCCCGCACCATGATCGCCGCCGCCCGCCGCCTGCCGGCGCTGCGCGTCGTCGCCGACCAGCGCGGCACCCCCACCGCCGCCGAGGACCTCGCCGACGCCATCCTCGCCATCGCCGCTCGCATCCTCGCCGAAGGCTGGCAGCCCGGCTTCGCCGGCATCTTCCACGCCACCAGCGCCGGCGACACCTCATGGCACGGCTTCGCCACCGAAATCCTCGCCCTCGCCGCTCGCCACGGCACACCACACCCCGACATCATCCCCATCGCCACCGCAGACTGGCCCACCCCAGCCCGCCGACCCGCCGACTCCCGCCTCGACACCACAAAACTCAGCCAAACCTTCGCCCTCGCCCTCCCACACTGGAAAGACGCCACCGCCCGCATCGTCCCCGCAATCCTCGCGCAGGACGAAACACCGTGATCACCATCCTCCTCTCCACCTTCAACGGAACGCGCTTCCTCCCCGAACAGCTCGCAAGCTTCGCAGCGCAGACCGACCAGGACTGGCGCCTCCTCTGGCGCGATGACGGATCCTCCGACTCCACGCGCGAGATCATGGCCAGCTTCGCCGCAGGCCTCGGCGCCGGCCGCTGCGTCGAGGTGGC
This sequence comes from Acidiphilium sp. JA12-A1, assembly GCF_000724705.2. NCBI lineage: Bacteria > Pseudomonadati > Pseudomonadota > Alphaproteobacteria > Acetobacterales > Acidocellaceae > Acidiphilium > Acidiphilium sp. JA12-A1. The sequence continues at coordinate 36,547 of NZ_JFHO01000079.1, read as the reverse complement.
GCATTCCGGCTTCCATCTCGGCGCCGGCCAGAGCTTCCTCGCCCTGCTCGCCGAGGCGGGGGACGCCGAACTCATCGCCTTCGCCGACCAGGACGATGTCTGGCTGCCGGAAAAACTCGCCCGCGCCCGCGCGGCGCTGCGCGGCCCGGGTGCGGGCGCGCGCCTCTACACCGCCCGGCAATACCTGGTCGATGCCGCGCTGCAGGGCCGCAAGCTCTCCGCCCTGCCCGCCCGCAAGCCCGGCTTTCCCGCCTGCCTCACGCAGAACGTGGTCCACGGCAACACGGCGGTGATGAACCGCGCCGCCGCCGACATGGTCAACCGCATCCCCGGCCCCTCCGGCACCGTGCATGACTGGTGGAGCTACATCGTCGTCAGCGCCTGCGGCGGCGCCATCACCATCGACCCCGAGCCCGTCGTCCTCTACCGCCAGCACAAGGACAACCTGATCGGCTCGCCGCGCACGACCGTGGCGCGCGCCCTCGGCGCGATCCGCCGCGGCCCCGACATCTTCATGACGATGATGCGCCGCCATGTCCGCCAGCTCGAAGCGCATGGCGACCTGCTCACCGCCGCCGCCCGCGCCGATCTGGCGCGGATCTCCGCCGGGCTCGAGGGCGGCTTCGCGCCGCGCCTCAGCGCCATGCGCTGCCCCGGCCTGACGCGGCAGACGGTGCTGGAAAACCTGCTCTTCCGCCTCTGGTTCGTGCTCGGCTGATCCCGCCGCCGGTCAGGCCGCCGGCGTCTCCGCCGCCAGCGCCTCCACCCGCCAGCCGCCATCCCCGGTCAGCCGCAGCCGCCGCGCGTGGTAGCGGATGATGGTGGAGCGGTGCCCGACGCTGACCAGCGTCACCCCCGGCAGCTCGTCGAGCAGCGTGCGATACATCCGCGCCTCGTAATCCTCGTCGAGCGACGAGGTCGCCTCGTCCAGGATCACCACCTCCGGCCGCAGCAGCACGCAGCGCGCGAAGCCGATCCGCTGCTGTTCGCCGAGCGACAGTTCGCGGTCCCAGGCCTGCTCGGCCTCGAGCCGCCCGGCGAGATGCCCGAGCCCGACCCGCTCCAGCATCGCCGCGACGCGCGCCGGCTCCAGCGCCTCGCCATAGGGGAAGGCGATGCTCTCGATCAGCTTTCCGTTCGGCAGATAGGGCCGCTGCGGCACGAACAGCACCCGGCCGGCGGGCATCGTCACCCGCCCCTCGCCGAACGGCCAGATCCCCGCGATCGCGCGCACCAGCGTGCTCTTGCCCGATCCGGTCGGCCCGCTGATCAGCACCCGCTCGCCCGGCCCGATCGCGATGTCCAGCCCTTCCAGCAGCTTCCGCCCGTCCGGCAGCGTCAGCGTCAGCCCCTCGATCGCGAGCCCCGCCTCGTCCCCGCGCGCATAGGCGATGCGCGGCGCCGTCGCCGCCGCGTGATGCCGCCGCAGGCTCACCTCCAGCGTATAGAGACGGTCGACCACCGCGCGCCATTCGGTGATCGACAGATAGCCCTGCCCGATCGAGCTGAAATTGTTGAGGATGAACGCGAAGGCCTGCTGCGTCTGGCCGAACGCGTTGTTGGTCTGCGACACCGTGCCGATCAGGATCCGCTTGGCGAGATAGGACGGGATCACCAGGCCGAAGGCGAGCAGCCCGCCCAGCGTGTTGAACGAGAAGTTGAAGGTATTGACGAACACCGTCCGGTAGACCCGGCGGTAGAAGATCTCGACCACCGGCGCGAAGGTCCGCTTCAGCCGCGTCGCCTCCGCATCGCCGCTATGCGCGGTGGCGATCGCCTCGGAATTGTCCCGCACCCGGATCAGCTCGAAGCGGAAATTGCCCTGCGCCCGCTGCTGGATGTTGTTCAGCCAGAACAGCGGCTTGCCGATGAGCAGGATCAGCCAGGTCCCGCCGATCGCGTAGATCAGGTTCATCCACAGCAGCAGGCCGGGGATATACAGGCCGAACAGCCGCAGGTTGCGGCTCAGCAGCCACAGCATCACCGAGAACGAGACGATCGTCACCACCGATTGGAGCGCGCTCAGCGGCAGGTTCACCGTCTGCCCGGTGAAGAAGTCGATGTCGTCGGAGATGCGCTGGTCGGGATTGTCGATGCCGCGGTCGTCGAGCTGCATCCGGTAATGCGCCTCGCGGTCCATCCAGCCATCGACCATGTGCCCGGTCATCCAGCGCCGCCAGCGGATCTGGAAGATCTGCGCGAAATACTGGCTCGCGGTGTTGATCACCACGACCATCGCCGCCAGCCCGAGAAAGATGCCGAACAGCCGCCAGATCTCCGCCACGTCGTAGCGCTGCATCGCGTCGAAGAACGAGCCGTTCCAGACCGTCAGCGCATAGTTCATCGCCACGATCACCAGCACGGTGATGACGTTGACGACCAGCAGCCCCCAGGCCGCCAGCCGCTGTTCCGAGCGAAAGAACGGCGTCGCCACATAGAGCAGGCGGTGAAAAAATCCGGTCCGGGCGAGGTCGTCGTCCATCTCTGTCTCCGCATCCACTTGTCGTCCCGCCCCCATATAGGCGCCGGCGCCGCAAGGCCAGCCGGGGCGGCGCCGCGATCCGCCGAACGCCCCGCCGCTCTCGCGCCATCGTGAGCGCGCCGGCCCGTCCCGCGGTTGAACATCGTGCCCCGGCTTCAAACTTCCCGAACATGACGCGCGTCCCTTCGGGCTTAATTATGCTTAACGGGCATGAATCAAAGCTGACTTGCCGATGCCGGGCGCGGGTCTTAAGACCGGGACCCGAACAGGAGGGATGACATGGCCAGTAGCGACACCGCCGGCAACGAGATTGCGCTGGAGCGCCAGAAGGCGGTCCTCGCCCGCCCGATGACCGAGACCCGCCGGCTTGCCAACGCCGTCCGCGCGCTCGCGATCGACGGCGTCGAGGCCGCGAAGTCCGGCCATCCCGGCATGCCGATGGGCATGGCCGATGTCGCGACGGTGCTGTGGACGAAGTTCATGAAGTTCGACGCGGCCGATCCCCACTGGCCCGACCGCGACCGCTTCATCCTCTCCGCCGGCCACGGCTCGATGCTGCTCTACGCGCTGCTGCACCTCACCGGCTACGAGGGCATGTCGATCGACGATCTGCGCCAGTTCCGCCAGCTCGGCGCCCGCGCCGCCGGCCATCCCGAGCGGATCGAGCATCCCGCCATCGAAATGACCACCGGCCCGCTCGGCCAGGGCATCTCCACGGCGACCGGCTTCGCCCTCGCCGAGCGCATGCTCGCCGCCCGCTTCGGCAAGGGCCTGGTCGATCACCGCACCTGGGTCATCGCCTCGGATGGCGACATGATGGAGGGCGTGTCCCACGAGGCCTGCGCCATCGCCGGCCATCTCGGCCTCGACAAGCTCACCGTCTTCTACGACGACAACTCGATCTCGATCGACGGCGGCACCGACATCGCGATGACCGACGACGTGCTGAAGCGCTTCGCCGGCTATGGCTGGGCCACCCGCCGGATCGACGGGCACGACCCCGAGCAGATCGAATCCGCCATCCGCTTCGCCCTGCGCAGCCGCAAGCCGACGCTGATCGCCTGCCGCACCATCATCGGCTTCGGCGCGCCGAAAAAGGCCGGCACCCCGGCCACCCACGGCTCGCCCCTCGGCGCCGACGAGGCCGCCGCCGCCAAGGCCCTGCTCGGCTGGACCGCCCCGCCCTTCACCGTGCCGGACGACATCCTCGCCCCCTGGCGCGCGGCCGGATCGCGCAGCGCCGGCGCCCACCGCGCCTGGACGAAGCGCCACGCCGCCAGCAACCAGCGCGCCGCCTTCGATGCCGCCCTCGCCGGCGACCTGCCGGCCGACTACACCGCCGCGATGGCCGCCCTGCGCGAGAAGATCGCCGCCGAGAAGCCCAACGTCGCCACCCGCCAGGCCAGCCAGATGGCGCTCGACGCCGTGGTGCCCGTGGTCCCCGAAATGGTCGGCGGCTCCGCCGACCTCACCCCCTCGAACAACACCTTCGTGAAGTCGATGGGCGTGTTCACGGCGAAGGACCACGCCGGCCGCTACATCCATTTCGGCGTGCGCGAGCACGGCATGGGCACGACGCTGAACGGCCTCGCCCTGCATGGCGGGCTGATCCCCTATGGCGGCACGTTCTTCATCTTCTCCGACTATTGCCGCCCGGCCATCCGCCTCGCCGCGCTGATGCGCATCCGCTCGATCTTCGTGCTCACCCACGATTCGATCGGCCTCGGCGAGGACGGGCCGACCCACCAGCCGGTCGAGCACCTCGCCTCGTTCCGCGCCATGCCCAACGTCCTCGTGCTGCGCCCCGGCGACGCGATGGAGACCGCCGAATGCTGGGACATCGCGCTGAAGCACAAGGACGGCCCGGTGCTTCTCGTGCTCAGCCGCCAGGCGATGCCGACCCTGCCGCGCGACCACGGCGCTGAAAACCTCTCCGCCCGCGGCGGCTATGTCGTCGCCCCGGCCGCGGGGCCGCGCCGCGCGACCATCCTCGCCACCGGCTCGGAAGTCGCCCTCGCGCTCAAGGCGCGCGAGATGCTGGCCGCCGAGGGAATCACCGTCGCCGTCGCCTCGGTGCCGAGCTTCGAACTGCTCGACCGCCAGGACCCCGGCTACCGCACCGAGGTGCTGGGCGAGGCTCCGCGCGTCGGCGTCGAGGCCGCGGTCGGCTTCGGCTGGGAACGCCTGCTCGGGCCGGACGGCACCTTCATCGGCATGCACGGCTTCGGCGCCAGCGCGCCCTACCAGAAGCTGTTCCAGCATTTCGGCATCACCGCCGAGGCGGTCGTTGCGGCGGTGAAGGCGAAGCTGTAATCCCGCCGCCAACACCACTACCGCCTCCGGCTCACCTGAACGTTTTCGAGGGAGACTTCTTCACATGACCGTCAAAGTCGCGATCAACGGATTCGGCCGCATCGGGCGCCTCGTGCTGCGCGCGATGATCGAGAGCGGGCGTTCCGACGTCGAATGCGTCCTGATCAACGACCTCGGAAGCGTCGAGGACAACGCCCACCTGCTCCGCTACGACTCGGTGCATGGCCGCTTCCCCGGCACGGTCGAGGTGAAGGGCGACAGCATCGTCATCACCAATGCCGGCCGCACCTACGCGCCGATCCGCGTCTCCGCCGAGCGCGACCCGGCGAAGGTGCCGATGCAGGGCGTCGACGTGGCGATGGAATGCACCGGCCTGTTCACCAGGCGCGACGCCGCGGCGAAGCTGATCGAGGCCGGCGCCCGCAAGGTCCTGGTCTCCGCCCCGGCCGACGGGGTGGACGCCACCATCGTCTACGGCGTGAACCACCACACGCTGACCAAGGACATGACGATCATCTCCAACGCCTCCTGCACCACCAACTGCCTCGCGCCGATGGCGATGGTGCTGCACGAGGCCTTCGGGATCGAGCGCGGCTACATGGTCACCATCCACTCCTACACCGGCGACCAGAAGACGGTGGACACCCTGCACAAGGACCGTCACCGCGCCCGCGCCGCCGCCCTCTCGATGATCCCGACCACCACGGGTGCGGCCCGCGCCGTCGGCCTCGTCCTGCCCGAGCTGAAGGGCAAGCTCGACGGCACGGCGATCCGCGTGCCCACCCCGAACGTCTCGCTCGTCTCGCTCGACGTGAACCTGAAGAAGCAGGCCAGCAAGGACGAGATCAACGCGGCGATGAAGGCGGCTTCCGAGGGCAAGCTCAAGGGCATCCTCGACTATTCGACCGAGGCCCTGGTCAGCGCCGACTTCAACCACGTCGCCTATTCCTGCAGCTTCGACGCGCCGCAGACCGCGGTGATCGACAACGCGCTCACCCGCGTCATGGGCTGGTACGACAATGAATGGGGCTTCTCGAACCGGATGAGCGACACCGCCGCCCTGTTCGGGTCGCTCTGATGGCGGACTGGCGCCCGCTCGACGGGGTCGATGTCAGGGGAAAGCGCGTCCTCGTGCGCGCCGACCTCAACGTCCCGCTACGCGACGGCCGGATCACCGACCTCACCCGCATCGAGCGCCTCTCGCCGACCATCGTCGAGCTCGCCGGCAAGGGGGCGAAGGTGATCGTGCTCTCGCATTTCGACCGGCCGAAGGGCAAGGTCGTGCCGGACATGTCGCTCCGCCCGGTCGCCGCCGCGCTCGGCGCGGTGCTGCGCCGGCCCACCGCCTTCGCCGCTGACTGCATCGGCCCCGAGGCCGAGGCCGCCGTCGCCGCGATGGCGGAGGGCGACATCCTCGTGCTGGAGAACACCCGCTTCCATCCCGGCGAGGAGAGCAACGACCCTGCCCTGGCGAAGGCGATCGCCGCCAATGGCGACATCTTCGTCAACGACGCCTTCTCCGCCGCCCACCGCGCCCACGCCACCACCGAGGGTCTCGCCCATCTCCTGCCCGCCTATGCCGGCCGGCTGATGCAGGCGGAACTCGCCGCCCTCGAAGCCGCGCTCAGCCACCCGAAGCGCCCGGTCGGCGCCATCGTCGGCGGCTCGAAAGTCTCCACCAAGCTCGACCTGCTGACCAACCTGATCACCAAGGTCGACCTGCTGGTGATCGGCGGCGCGATGGCGAACACCTTCCTCGCCGCCCAGGGCGCGGAACTCGGAAAGTCGCTGCAGGAACCCGCCCTGCACGACACCGCCCGCGCCATCGTCGAATCGGCGGCGACGCATGGCTGCCGCATCCTGCTGCCGTCGGATTTCGTGGTCAGCGAAACCTTCGCGCCGAACCCGCCCACCGAAACCGTGCCGGCGAACGCGGTGCCGGCGAACGCGATGGCGCTCGATGTCGGCCCCGCCACCACCGAGACGATCATCGCGGCGGTGAAGGAACTGAAGACGCTGATCTGGAATGGCCCGCTCGGCGCCTTCGAGACCCCGCCCTTCGACACCTCGACCATGCGCCTCGCCATCGCGGTGGCGGAAGCCACGGCCGGCGGGCTGATCTCGGTCGCCGGCGGCGGCGACACGGTGGCGGCGCTCCGCCTCGCCGGCGTCACCGACCGCCTGACCTACGTCTCCTCGGCCGGCGGCGCCTTTCTCGAATGGATGGAAGGCAAGACCCTGCCGGGCGTCGCAGCGCTCGCGCCGCGCTGATCCGCGCAACGCGCCACGCCAGAAGCCGCCGGTCCGGTCCCCCGGGCCGGCGGTTGCCGTTTCAGGAGGCGGTGCCGCCCACGGTCAGCCCGCCGATCAGGATGCTCGGCTGCCCCACGCCCACCGGCACGCCCTGCCCGTTCTTGCCGCAGGTGCCGATGCCGGGGTCGAGTTCGAGGTCGTTGCCGATCATCTCCACCCGGGTCAGCGCGTCCGGCCCGTTGCCGATCAGCGTCGCCCCCTTCACCGGCGCGCCGACCCGCCCGTCCTCGATCATGTAGGCCTCCGAGGCGGTGAACACGAACTTGCCCGAGGTGATGTCCACCTGCCCGCCGCCGAAATTCGCCGCATAGATGCCGCGCTTGACCGAGCGGATCATGTCCTCCCGGCTCGCCTCGCCCTCCAGCATGATGGTGTTGGTCATCCGCGGCATCGGCAGATGCGCGTAGGACTGCCGCCGCCCGTTGCCCGTCGGCGCCATGCCCATCAGCCGCGCGTTCTGCCGGTCCTGCATGTAGCCGGTCAGGATGCCGTCCTCGATCAGCACGGTGCGCCCGCTCGGCGTCCCCTCGTCATCCACGCTGAGCGAGCCGCGCCGGTCGGGGATCGTGCCGTCATCGACCACGGTGACCCCCTTCGAGCCGACGCGCTTGCCCATCAGCCCGGCGAAGGCCGAGGTCTTCTTGCGGTTGAAATCGCCCTCCAGCCCATGCCCGATCGCCTCGTGGAGCAGAATGCCCGGCCAGCCCGCGCCCAGCACCACCGGCATCTCGCCCGCCGGCGCCGGCACGCTGTCGAGGTTCAGCGCCGCCTTGCGGATCGATTCGTCCACCGCCGCCCGCCAGAAGGCCGGCGCCGTCACCCCGTCATAGGTCGCGCGCCCGCCGGCGCCGTGGCCGCCCGATTCGCGCCGCCCGTCCTGCTCCATCACCACGGAAACGTGCAGCACCACCAGCGGCCGCACATCGGCCACGCGCACCCCGTCCGCCCGCACGATCTCGACCACCTGCCACTCGCCGGCCAGGCTCGCCATCACCTGCACCACGCGCTTGTCGGCGGCGCGGGCATAGGCGTCGATCTCGCCGAGCAGCGCCGCCCGCGCCGCGAAGGGCATCTCCGCCAGCGGGTTGTGCCCGGTATAGAGCCTGCGCGTCGCCGCCGCGGGGGCCACCGCCACAGTGCCGGCATCGCCCTGCCGCGCCGCCCGCAGCGTCTCCACCGCGCGCGCCAGGGCCGCGTCGGAAATCTCCCCGGCATGGGCATAGACCGCCGCCTCGCCGGTCACCGCGCGCAGGCCGAAGCCGCGCCGGCTGTCGAAATTCGCGTTGCGGATTCGCCCGTCATCCAGGCTCACCACCTCCGATTCGCGATATTCCAGGAACAGCTCGCCATCATCGGCGGCCTCCAGCACGGGGGCGATGGCCCGCCGCGCCTCGATCACGTCGAGCCCGTCATTGCCGTGGAACAGCCGGTCGGCGGTGGCGAGCATGTCTTGCATCGTGTCGGACATCATTCAGCGGCCTTCATCTCATAGACGGGAAGCGGCACCGCCGCCGTCGCGCCGCGCAGCGCGTGGCGGCAGGCGATGCAGGCGGCGAGCAGCAGCACGGCGTTCAGCTCGTGCACATAGCCGAGTTCGGCCATGCCCGAGACCAGCGTGCTCATGCCCAGGATATATTGGAGCGAAACCAGCCCGGCCAAGAGCAGGAACAGGTCGCGCGCCTTCGCCCCCACCGGCGCGCGCAGCCCCATCGCCGCGGCAACGACGACGACGATCGCCGTCACCGTCGCCGCCACCCGGTGCTCGAACTGCACCGTCGCCTTGTTGGCGAGGAAATTGAGCCAGAGCGGGTGCATCGCCAGCGCGTGCGGCGGCAGCGCGTGCCCGTCCATCAGCGGAAACGTGTTGTACACCTTGAGCGCCCCGCTCGCCGCCACCAGCGCGCCGAGCCCGATCGTGGCGATGATCAGCCCGATCGAGACGCTCAGCAGCCCGCGCAGCCGGGCAAGACCCGGCAGAATCGCCGGCTCGGGGTTGCGCAGCGTCAGCGCCGTCCACAGCATGGCGGTGAAGATCAGCATCGCCAGCACGAAATGCGGCCCGAGATACAGCGGCGAGGGCTGCAGGATGCGGCTCGTCATGCCCTCGTAGGTCATGTACCAGCCCATCGTCGCCTCGCCGGCGCCGAGCCCGAACAGGAACAGCAGCCAGGCGGTCAGCCGGTTCGAAATCCGCCCCCGCAGCCGGAAGATCGCCAGCGGCACCAGGAACACCACCGCCATCAGCCGCCCCCAGTCGCGGTCGAGGAACATCGGCAGGTAGAGCGACTGGAACTGCGCCAGCGTCATCTTCGGCTGCATCGCCTGGTACTGCGCCGTCGCCTTGTAGAGGCCGAAGGCGCGCTCCCAGGCGGCATGGGTCAGCGGCGGGATGATGCCGGTGAAGGGCTGCCAGGTCTGGATCACGAACCCCGCGCCGATCGTCCGCGCATGGCCGCCGCCCACCACCATGCCGAAGATCATGAAGCAGATGACGAGCAGCCAGGTGCCGACCAGCCGGTCCCCCCGCGCCGCCGCACCGCTCATGCCGGCCGCCCGCGCAGCTCGAACCAGGCCCACACCGCGGCGGCCAGCAGCAGCACCGCGTTGAGCTGGTGCACGATGCCGATATCCAGGATCTTGGAGACGAGCGTGGTCACGCCGAGAATATACTGCACGATCAGCAGCGCGCCCATCACCAGGAACGCATCGCGCGCCCGCGCCGGCAGGTCGGCGCGGATCGCCGCCACCACCGCCGCCAGCACGCCCACCGCCGCCACCGTGCCGAGCAGCCGGTGGTCGAACTGCGTCGCCGCCTTGTTGAGGAAGAAATTCTTCCAGAACGGGTGCAGCGCCGCGTAATCCGGCGGCACCCAGCGCCCCTGCATCAGCGGGAAGGTGTTGTCGATCGTGTAGGCATGCGTGCCCGAGAGGAACGTCCCCGCCACGATGGCGATCGAGATCAGCACGATCGAGCCCATCGCCATCCGCCGCGCCCCCGCATAGCGCGCGGCCTCCTCCGGCGGCAGCCGCGTCTCGGCCGGCTTCAGCACGGTCAGCGCGGTGGCGAACACGGCGATGGCGAGCAGGGTGGCGAAACAGTAATGCACCGAGAGCCGGAACACCGACACCTCGGTCAGCCCCGGCTGGAAGCCGGAGGCGACCATCCACCAGCCGATCAGCCCCTGCACCCCGCCCAGGATGAACAGCGTCACCAGCCAGGGCCGCAGCCGCCGCTCGATCCGCCCGGTCCAGAGGAACCAGACCAGCGGCACGCCGAAGTCGAAGCCGAGCAGCCGCCCCCACATCCGGTGGATCCATTCCGGCCAGAAGATCGCCTTGAACCCGGCGAGGTCCATACCGCGATTGAGCTCCTTGTATTGCGGAATCGTCTTGTAGAGCGCGAACATCCGCTCCCACGCCGCATGGGTCAGCGGCGGGATCACGCCCGAGACCGGCTGCCACGCCATGATCGACAGGCCGGCGTTCATGTTCTGCACATAGGCGCCGATCCCGAACATCTCGACGATCAGCGCGAAGCTGACGAACAGCCAGATCGCGACCATCCGCCGGCTTTCCGGGCTCGCCGCCCGCGCCTCGCCCGCCGCCGTCCTGCCGCCGATACCCGCCACCGATTGCGATGCCATCAGTCCAAATCCCGACTCTGCCGATCCTGCCCCCCGATTTGCACCCGAAACCCCGCTTGTAAACCCGCGCGCCCGCCCACCTTGTTCCATCGAGCAATCTTGACCTCGCGCCCCAGTTGCGCCATCTGATCGTCGAGCGGGACAGACACGCCCGCCGCTTCCGGCCCGCAACGGGCCCCTCCACAATTCTCCGCACCCGCCCGTCCCTTTTTCCGAACGGGCTCATCCTGTCCCGGATTCTCCATGAAGCTCGCCGAACTCAAGGCCAAATCCCCCACCGACCTGCTCAGCCTCGCCGAGGAGCTGCAGGTCGAAAACGCGTCGTCGCTGCGCAAGCAGGACATGATGTTCGCCATTCTCAAGGCCTATGCCGAGAACGACCAGGCGATCCATGGCGACGGCACGCTGGAAACCCTGCCCGACGGGTTCGGCTTCCTGCGCAGCCCGCAGAGCAACTACCTCCCCGGCCCGGACGACATCTACGTCTCCCCCGCGCAGATCCGCCGCTTCGGCCTGCGCACCGGCGACACCGTCGCCGGCGAGATCCGCGCGCCCAAGGAAGGCGAGCGCTATTTCTCGCTGCAGAAGGTCGACACGATCAATTTCGAGGCGCCGGACGCGGTGCGCCACCGCATCAATTTCGACAACCTCACCCCGCTCTATCCCAACCAGCGCCTGCAGATGGAGATCGAGGACGCGCCGCCGCCGCCCAAGGGCCAGCAGAAGGACTACACGGCCCGGGTGATGGATCTCATCGCCCCGATCGGCAAGGGCCAGCGCGCCCTCATCGTCGCCCCGCCGCGCACCGGCAAGACGGTGATGCTGCAGAGCATCGCCACCTCGATCTCGGCCAACCACCCCGAGGCCTTCCTCATCGTCCTGCTGATCGACGAGCGCCCCGAGGAAGTGACCGACATGGCCCGCACCGTGAAGGGCGAGGTCGTCGCCTCCACCTTCGACGAACCGGCCACCCGCCACGTCCAGGTCACCGAGATGGTGCTGGAAAAGGCCAAGCGCCTCGTCGAGCACAAGCGCGACGTGGTGATCCTGCTCGACTCGATCACCCGCCTCGCCCGCGCCTACAACGCGGTCGTCCCCTCCTCGGGCAAGGTGCTCACCGGCGGCGTCGACGCCAACGCCCTGCAGAAGCCCAAGCGCTTCTTCGGCGCCGCGCGCAACATCGAGGAAGGCGGCTCGCTGACCATCATCGCCACCGCGCTGATCGACACCGGCAGCCGCATGGACGAGGTGATCTTCGAGGAGTTCAAGGGCACCGGCAACTCCGAACTCATCCTCGACCGCAAGCTCTCCGACAAGCGCACCTTCCCGGCGATCGACATCACCAAGTCCGGCACCCGCAAGGAGGAGCTGCTGGTCGAGCGCGCGACCCTGTCGAAGATGTGGGTGCTGCGCCGCATCCTGAACCCGATGGGCCCGGGCGAGGCCATGGACTTCCTGCTCGACAAGCTCAAATACAGCAAGACCAACAACGACTTCTTCGAGGCCATGAACACCTGACCATGTCGCCCTACGCGCTGCCGCTGGCCGAACTGGCGCTCGCCAACTTCATCGGCATGATCAGCCCCGGCCCGGCCTTCCTGCTGGTCAGCCGGGCGGCGGCGGGGCGCGGCAGGGCGGCGGGCTTCGGCCTCAGCCTCGGCGTCGCCATCGCCGCCACCACCTGGGCCGCCGCCGCCTGCTTCGGCGTCGCCCTCGTCATGGCCCGCTTCGCCCCGCTCTACGAGGCGGTGCAGATCGCCGGCGGCCTCTATCTGGTCTGGATCGGCATCAGCGCCTGGCGCGCCCCGCCCCCGGAACTCGACCTCGCCGCCCCATCCGGCAGCCCCGGCTTCCTGCGCGCCGTCGCCACCGGTGCCGCGCTCAATCTCGGCAACCCGAAGATCGTGATCTTCTTCACAAGCATCTTCGTCGCCCTGCTGCCCGCCCACACCCCGCTCTGGCTCAGCGCCGCGGCGATCGCGATCGTCGGGTTGCAGGAAGTCACCTGGTATTGCCTGGTCACCCTGCTGTTCTCCCGCGCCCGCGTCCAGCGTGCCTATCGCCGCGCCGGGCTGTGGATCGAGCGCACCGTCGGCACGCTGCTGATCGCGATCGGCGCGCGCATCCTCGGCGCCGCCGTCTAGAAGGCGCCGCCGAAACCTTTTGCAAACAACCGCCCACCCCCTATATCCCGACCGGAATTCAGACGGAGACCCCCCGATGCCCGACGCCAGCCAGCCCACGGATTACAAGGTCCGCGACATCGCCCTTGCCGACTGGGGCCGCAAGGAAATCTCGATGGCCGAAACCGAGATGCCGGGCCTGATGGCGCTGCGCAGCGAATTCGGCGCCTCGAAGCCGCTCAAGGGCGCCCGCATCGCCGGCTGCCTGCACATGACGATCCAGACCGCGGTGCTGATCGAGACCCTGATCGAGCTCGGCGCCACCGTCCGCTGGTCCTCCTGCAACATCTTCTCGACCCAGGACCACGCCGCCGCCGGCGTCGCCGCGGCCGGCGTGCCGGTCTTCGCCTGGAAGGGCATGAACGAGGAGGAGTTCTGGTGGTGCATCGAGCAGACGGTGCGCGGCCCGGACGGCTGGACGCCGAACATGATCCTCGATGACGGCGGCGACCTCACCAAGCTGATGCACGACAAATACCCCGAGATGCTGGCCGACATCCGCGGCATCTCCGAGGAGACCACCACCGGCGTGCACCGCCTGCGCGAGATGGCGCGCGACGGCTCGCTGCTCTGCCCCGCCATCAACGTGAACGACAGCGTCACCAAGTCGAAATTCGACAATCTCTACGGCTGCCGCGAAAGCCTGGTCGACGGCATCCGCCGCGGCACCGACGTGATGATGGCCGGCAAGGTCGCCGTCGTCGCCGGCTTCGGCGATGTCGGCAAGGGCTCGGCCGCCAGCCTGCGCAACGCCGGCTGCCGCGTGATGGTCACCGAGATCGACCCGATCTGCGCCCTCCAGGCGGCGATGGAAGGCTACGAGGTCGTCACCATGGACGACGCCGCCCCGAAGGGCGACATCTTCGTCACCGCCACCGGCAATATCGACGTCATCACCGCCGACCACATGCGGGCGATGAAGCACCGCGCCATCGTCTGCAACATCGGCCATTTCGACTCCGAGATCCAGATCGAGAGCCTGCGCAACTACAAGTGGGAAAACGTCAAGCCGCAGGTCGACGAGGTCGTCTTCCCCGACGGCAAGCGCCTGATCGTCCTCTCCGAGGGCCGCCTGGTCAATCTCGGCAACGCCACCGGCCACCCCTCCTTCGTCATGTCGGCGAGCTTCACCAACCAGGTCCTCGCCCAGATCGAGCTGTGGAACGCCCCCGCCGGCCGCTACGAGCGGAAGGTCTACGTCCTGCCCAAGCATCTCGACGAGAAGGTCGCCGCCCTCCACCTCGAGAAGGTCGGCGCGAAGCTCACGAAGCTGAGCAAGGCGCAGGCGGAGTATATCGGCGTCGAGACCGCCGGTCCCTTCAAGCACGACGACTACCGCTACTGAGGAGGCGACGATGGGCAGCTTCCTCGCGGTCATGGCGCTCGCCGCCCTGTTCGGCGGCATGCTGTTCTTCGGCGCGGTGATGACCCCGCTGGTCTTCTCGAAACTGCCGCCGGACGTGGCCGGCCCGTTCATCCGGGCCGCCTTCCCGCGCTACTACCTGTTCATCACGGTCACCTCGGCGCTCGCCGCCATCGGCCTGCTGATCCGCGGCAATCCGTGGTACGCGCTGCTGGCGGTGATCGTCACCGGCATCACCCTCTGGCTCTGGCTCGAATGGATGCCGCACCTCAACGCCGTGCGCGACGCCGGCAACCAGGTGGATTTCCAGCGCGGCCACCGGCTCTCGGTCTGGGTCAACCTCGTCCAGTTCGTGATCGTGTTCGCGCTGCTCGCCGGCCTCGCCGGCTGACCGAACGTCCCCCGGCCGGACTTCTGGTCCGGCCGGTTTTCCGAAAAATCAGTTGCCTATGGGAAATTCCTGATCCAGCCGATCAGGCGCTCACATCCCGCATGAGTCGAGCCTGATCACCCGCACCATCGCCCCTTCCGGCTCGGCCGGCGCATCCGGCGCGCGCAGCAGCAGCGCATCGGCCTGCGCCAGCCGGCTCAGCATCGCCGAATCCTGCACCGGGAACGGCGTCACGCTCCAACCGCCCGCCTCATCCCGCGCCAGCGTCGCCCGCAGATGATCGGCCCGGTGGTCGTTCGCCGCCAGCGCCACGGTGCAGCGCGCGGGCTCGGTCGGCGGCGCCTCGTCCGGCCGCCCGGTCAGCCGCGCGATCGCGGGGCCAAGGAACAGCACCGCGCAGACCAGCGCCGACACCGGATTCCCCGGCAGTCCCAGCACCGGCACGCCGCCCAGCATCCCCGCCATCAGCGGCTTGCCCGGCCGCATCGCGATCTTCCAGAAATCGACGTCGAGCCCCCGCTCGGCCAAGCCCGCCTGCACCAGGTCATGCGCGCCGACGCTCGCCCCCCCGGTCGTCACCAGCAGGTCGGCCCGCGCCGCCGCCGCCGCCGCCGCGCCGATCGCGGCGCGGTCGTCCGGCGCCACCGGCAGGATCACCGCCTCGCCGCCCGCCGCGCGGATATAGGCCGCCAGCGCGTGCGAATTGGAACTGACGATCCCGCCCGGCGGGATCGGCTCGCCCGGCATGGCGATCTCGTCGCCGGTCGCCAGCACCGCGACCACCGGCCGCCGCCGCACCGCGAGCCAGGGATGGTTCGCCGCCGCCGCCAGCCCGATATCGCGCGCGCCCAGCACCCGCCCCGCCGCCAGCAGCGTCTCGCCCGCGGCGAAATCCTGCCCCGCCCGGCGGATATGCCGCCCCGGCCGCGCCGCCTCGCGCAGCGTCACCGAGGCGTCGTCATGCTCGGTATCCTCCTGGATGACGATGGCGTCCGCCCCCGCCGGCACCACGCTGCCGGTGAACAGCCGCACCGCCTCGCCCGGCCCCACCGTGCCCGCGAACGGGTGCCCCGCCGGCGCCGCGCCGATCACCCGCAGCCGCATCCCCGCCACGCCATCGGCGGCGCGCAGCGCGAACCCGTCCATCGCCGAAACATCGTGCGGCGGCTGGGTCAGCCGTGCGACCACCGGCTCGGCCAGCACCCGCCCCGCAGCCGCCGCCAGCGGCACGATCTCGGCGCCCGTCGGCGCCAGCAGCGCCAGAATCCGCTCCCGTGCCTCGCCGACGCTGATCATCGCTCACTCCTGCCTGAACTCGCCCGATTTCCCGCCGGACTTGCGGATCACCCGCAACCCCTCGATCCGCATCTCCCGCTCCGCCGCCTTCAGCATGTCGTACACCGTCAGCGCCGCGACCGAGGCAGCGGTCAGCGCCTCCATCTCCACCCCGGTCGGCCCGGTGGTCTTCACCGTCGCCGCGATGCGGATGCCCGGCAGCGCCGCGTCCGGCTCCAGCTCCAGCGTCACCCCGGCGATCGCCAGCGGATGGCAGAGCGGGATCAGCTCCGAGGTCCGCTTCGCCGCCATGATCCCGGCGATCCGCGCCGTCGCCAGCACGTCGCCCTTCTTCGCCGTGCCTTCGGTCACCAGCGCCAGCGTCTCCGCCCGCATCGTCACGTGGCAGGCGGCGGTCGCCTCCCGCGCCGTCTCGGCCTTGCCGGAGACGTCGACCATCCGCGCCGCCCCCCGCTCGTCGATATGGGTGAGGCGGCTCATGCCCCGAGCCCGAGCAGCCGGCGCGTCGCGGCGACGATGTCGTCCTGCCGCATCAGGCTCTCGCCGACCAGGATGCCCTGCACCCCCACCGCCTTCAGCCGCTTGATGTCGTCATAGTCGCGGATGCCGCTTTCCGCGACCACGAAACGCTCCGGCGGAATCTGCCCGGCGAGCCGCTCGGAGACCGCGATATCGGTCTGCATCGTCTTGAGATTGCGGTTGTTGATGCCGATCAGCCGGGCCTGCAGCCCGAGCGCGCGGTCGAGTTCCGCCTCGTCATGCACCTCGACCAGCACGCTCATGTCGAGCGCGCTCGCCAGCTCCTCGAAGGCCCGCGCCTGCTCGTCGCCCAGCGCCGCCATGATCAGCAGGATGCAGTCCGCCCCCATCGCGCGGCTTTCGTAGATCTGCCACTCGTCGAGGATGAAATCCTTGCGCAGCACCGGCAGGTCCACCGCCTCGCGCGCCGCCTGCAGGTGCGCGGGCTGGCCCTGGAAATATTTCCTGTCGGTCAGCACCGAAAGGCACACCGCCCCGCCCTCCTGATAGGCGCGGGCGATCGTCGCCGGGTTGAAATCGGCGCGGATCAGCCCGGCCGAGGGCGACGCCTTCTTGATCTCGGCGATCAGCCCGGTCCGCCCGGAGGCGGCGGCGTCCATCAGCGCGCGGGCGAAGCCGCGCGGCGGCGGCGTGTCCTTCGCCCGCGCGCGCATCTCCTCCAGCCCGGTCTCCGCCTTCGCCGCCTCCACCTCGGCCAGCTTGTCGGCGCAGATCGTCTTCAGCACGTCGTGTTCGATCTTGTCGTTCATTGGATCAGGCCATTTCCCGGGTTGTCGCCGCTTGCGGCCCGGCGCCGGCGCGGCGCAGCCGCTCCAGCGCCGCCGCCGCGGCACCGTCATCGATCGCGCGGGCCGCCAGCGCCGCGCCCTCGCGCAGGGTTTCCGCCCGTCCCGCCACCATCAGCGCCGCCGCCGCGTTCAGCAGCACGGCGCCGCGATAGGCGCCGGGCGCGCCGGCGAGCAGGTCGCGCAGCGCCGCGGCGTTGTGCGCGGCATCGCCGCCGATGATCGCCTCCAGCGGCGCGCGGGCGAGCCCGGCATCCTCCGGGCTCACCCTCATCTCGACGATCCGCCCGCCCTCGAGCGAGACGACATGGCTCTCCCCGGCGATGGTCAGCTCGTCCAGCCCCTGGCCATGCACCACCATCGCCCGCTCGGTGCCGAGCCCGGCCAGCGTCTCCGCCATCGGCCGCGCCCAGGCGGGGTCGAACACGCCCACCAGCTGCCGCTTCACCGAGGCCGGGTTGGCGAGCGGCCCGAGCAGGTTGAAGATCGTGCGGGTGCCGAGCGCGATCCGCGCCGCGGCGGCGTGGCGCAGCCCGGCATGGTGGCGCGGCGCGTAGAGGAACACGCAGCCCGCCTCGCGCAGGATCGCCGCCAGGCTCTCGAAGGGCGGCTCCACCGGTACGCCGAGCGCGGCCAGCACATCCGCCGCCCCGGCGCGCGAGGAGAGCGCGCGGTTGCCGTGCTTGGCCACCGGCACGCCGGCGCCGGCGAGCACGAAGGTCACCGCGGTCGAGATGTTGAGCGTGCCCACGCCGTCGCCGCCGGTGCCGCAGACATCGATCGCCCCCGGCGGCGCCGCGATCGGCCGCATCCGCGCGCGCATCGCCCGCACCGCGCCGGTCAGCTCCGCCACCGTCTCGCGCCGCACCCGCATCGCCATCAGCATCCCGGCGATCTGCGCGTCATTCGCCTTGCCGTCGATCACCGCGCCGAACGCCGCCTCGGCCAGCTCCTCGGACATCGTCTCGCCCCGCCCCAGCCGGTCGAGCACCGGCTTGAGATCGGCGAGGATCTCGCCCGGCCCCTGGTTCCGCCCGCGGGCGATGCCGAGGAAGTTGCGCAGCAGCGTGTGCCCGTGCGCGGTGGCGATGCTCTCGGGGTGGAACTGCACGCCGAAGATCGGCAGGTCGCGGTGCCGCAACCCCATGATCAGCCCGTCCTCGGTGAAGGCGGTGGGGATCAGCGTCTCCGGCAGCCCCTCGCGCTCCACGATCAGCGAGTGATAGCGCGTCGCCTCGAACGGGTCGGGCAGCGTCTCGAACACGTCCGAGCCCTGGTGCCGGATCGGCGAGATCTTGCCATGCATCGGCACCGGCGCGCGCACCACCCGCCCGCCGAAGGCCTGGCCGATCGCCTGGTGCCCGAGGCAGACGCCGAGAATCGGCACCTTGCCGGCCGCCGCCGCGATGAGGTCGAGGCAGATCCCCGCCTCGTTCGGCGTGCACGGCCCGGGCGAGAGCACGATCGCCTCCGGCCGCATCGCCAGCGCCTCCTCCACGCTGATCCGGTCGTTGCGGTGCACCGCGCATTCCGCCCCGAGATCGCCGAAGAACTGGACGAGGTTGAAGGTGAAACTGTCGTAGTTGTCGATCAGCAGGATCATCGGGCCGGCGCCTCGTTGGGGGTGACGTACTGGCCGGCATCCTCGGCGGCGCGGAACAGCGCGCGCGCCTTGGCGTGGCTCTCGGCGAGCTCGGCGTCGGGGTCGGAATCGGCGACGATGCCGACCCCGGCCTGGACATAGAGCCGCCCGTCCCTGATCAGCGCGGTGCGCAGCGCGATGCAGGTATCCATCGTGCCGTTGGCGGCGAAATAGCCGATGCACCCGCCATAGAGCCCGCGCCGGCTGGGCTCGAACTCCTCGATGATCTCCATCGCCCGCACCTTCGGCGCGCCCGAGAGCGTGCCCGCCGGGAAGCCGGCGATCAGCGCGTCCAGCGCGTCCGCCTCGGGCCGGATGCGGCCCTCGACATTCGAGGAGATGTGCATCACGTGCGAGAACCGCTCGATCACGAAACTCTCGGTCACGTTGACCGAGCCGATCTCGGCGACGCGGCCGACATCGTTGCGCGCGAGGTCGAGCAGCATCAGGTGCTCGGCGCGCTCCTTCGGGTCCTCCAGCAGCTCGGTCTCCAGCGCCTCGTCCTCGGCGCGCGTCGCCCCGCGCCGGCGCGTGCCGGCCAGCGGGCGGATCGTCACCGTGCCGTCGCGCAGCCGCACCAGGATCTCCGGGCTGGAGCCGACCGCCTGATAGGCGCCGAAATCGAGGAAGAACAGGAACGGCGCCGGGTTGATCCGCCGCAGCGAGCGATACAGCGCGAAGGGCGGGAGCGTGAATTCCTGCTCGAAGCGCTGGCTCGCCACCACCTGGAACACGTCGCCGGCGGCGATGTAGTCCTTGCCCCGCAGCACCATCGCGCGGAACTCGTCCTCGCTCATGTTCGAGGTCGCCGGCCCGGCCGGCGCGGCATGGCCGGGCAGCGCCGGCGTCGGCCGGTCGAGCGCCGCCATCGCCGCCTCGATCCGCCCGGTCGCGAGGCTCCAGGCCTCCGCCGCCGAAACCCCCGCGCGCGGCCAGACCGGTGCGGCCAGCGTGATCTCGTCGCGCACCGAATCGAAAATCGCGAACACCCCCGGCCGCATCAGCACGGCGTCGGGAATCCCGAGCACGTCCGGCTTCACCGCCGGCAGCTCCTCCATCAGCCGCACCATGTCGTAGCCGAGATAGCCGACCAGCCCGCCGGTCATCGGCGGCAGGTGGTCCGGCAGGTCGAGCCGCGTCGCCGCGATCAGGTCGCGCAGGCTCTCGAAGGCCGGGCGCGGATCGGCCGCGTAGCCTTCCGCGTCCGCCGCCGGGTCGCGGTTCACGCTCACCTGGCCGCGGTCGCACCGCCAGATCAGGTCCGGCGCGAAGCCGATCACCGAATAGCGCCCGCGCGCCGCCCCGCCCTCGACGCTTTCGAGCAGGAAGGAATGCGCCGTGCCGTGCGCGAGCTTGAGGAAGGCGGCGACCGGCGTGATCAGGTCGGCGGCGAGCAGTCGCCAGGCCAGCGCGCCCCGCCCGGCATCGTAGGCGGCGCGGAAACGGGCGTGCTGGTCGGTCTCGGGTGTCATCTCGCTGGCCTCAATTGCTGATCTGGTTCAGCAGCTTCGTGTTGATCTTCACATGGTCGCGCTGGCGCAGCGCCGCGGCATAGGTCTGCAGCACGTCTTCCTGCATCGACTGGCCGAGCGAATCGGCCACCCGCTGGTGGAACGCCTTGTCGCTGCCCGGCTTCGGCTCGGCGATGTCGCTCACCACGCCGACGACGAAGCCCTCCTGCGTCTGCACCATGGTGGGCGCGCCCTTCTTCAGGCTGAACGCCACCTGGGCGAGCTGCGGCGGCACGCCCTTGGCCGGCTTCGCGCGCGTCATCGGCGCCGAGGTCGTCACCGTCAGCCCCGCCGCCGAGGCCGCCGCCGCCAGGGTCTTGCCGCCCTTCACCGCGGTCAGCAGCTTCGCCGCCGCCACCTCCTCCTGCCGCTCCACCTGCGCGCCGGTCCAGTCGGCCAGCACGTCGGCCTTCACCTTGTCATAGGGCTTGAGCGCCGGCTTGATGATCCGGTGCACCGCGATGGCGTAATAGCTGTCGCCCGGCCCGCTCACCGCCTGCGGGGTGTTGCCCGGCGCGGTGGCGAAAATCGCCTTGACGATCGCCTGCCGCAGCGCCGCCGGCCCGGGAATCCCCGCCGGCTTGCCGTCCACCGTCATGCCCTCGCGGTCCACGCTCACCCGCGCCTTGGCGAGATGCAGGCTGGCCGGCAGCTTGCCGAGCGCCGTGCTGCCCGCCAGCGCGTCCTGCAGGTGGCTCAGCGTGTTGTCCACCACGTTGCGCGCCTTGCGCAGCTGGATCTCGGCGCGGATCTGGTCCGCCACCGCCGAGAGCGGCTTGTCGCCGCCGGCGACGGCCTTCGTCACCTTGAACACATAGGTGCCGAGCGCCCCCTTCACCGGCGCGGAAACCTCGCCCGGCGTCGCCGCGAACGCCGCCTTGGCCAGCGTGGCCGAGGGCAGGTCGGAGGGCTTCGCGTCGGTCATGACGATGGCGGTGGCCGTCGCCGCGGCGGCCGCCTTCTGCATCGCCGCCCAGTCGGCCCCGCCCTTCCACGCCTTGGCCAGCGCCGCGGCGCTCTTCGCATCCTCCGCGGTGATGATCTCGACGGTCCGCGTCGGCGTCTGCGCGAATTTCGCCTTCTCCTGCTGATACTGCGCCGCGATCTCCGCCTGCGACACCGCCTCGCCCCTGGCGATCAGCGCCGGCGAGAGCACGACGACATCCGCATCGCGCAGCGCCGGCGTCGAGAACCGCCCCGGATGATCCCGCCAGTAGCGCCGCAGCACGGTCTCGGCCGGCGCCGGCGGCGGGTTGGCGGCGGCGAAGGGCAGCTGCGCGAACTGCACCGTCCGCTCCTGCGCGGCATAGGCGAAGATCTGGTCCACCAGCGGCGCCGGCGCGCTCACCCCGGCGGTCACCGCATCGATAATCTGCGACGTCTTCAGCCCGCTGGCGATCTCGGCCATGAACGCCGCCGGCGTCAGGTTGTGGTTGGCGAGCACGGCGTTGAACGTCGCCTTGTCGAACTTGCCGTCCGGCCCGTGGAACGCCGGAATCGCGAAGACCTGCTGGCGGATCGCCGCGGGCGGTGCCACCACCCCCATCCGCCGCGCCTCCAGCTCCATCGCCGCGCGGTCGATCGCGGTGCCCAGCGCCTGGTCGGCGAACAGCCGGCGCTCGCCCTTGCTCGGCTCGCGGCCGCTGTTCTGCGTCGCATAGGCGTTCAGCGTGCGCTGGTAGGCGGCATTCACCGCCTCGATCTTGATCGGCTGCCCGCCCACCGTCGCGATCGCGTCGGACGCGCCGATGCCCATCACCACGCTGGAGACGCCCCAGAACACGAACACGCCGATCAGCACGACGAAAAACGCGCGCACGATCCAGTTGTCGAGCAGTTGGCGGATCATCGAAAGCATGCGGCAGAACCCTCATCCAGCGGGAAAGCCGCGTCTTACCACGGGCGCGCCCGATTGCCACCCGGCCCCGCCTCGTCTACCTCGGTCGCGCCACGTCAGGAGGACAAGCGCATGCCCCAGCTGATCGCCGGAAACTGGAAGATGAACGGCACCCTCGCCGGCATTGCCGCCTATGCCGCCGCCCTGCGTCCCGCCTCCCCGGGCGCGGAGCTGCTGGTCTGCCCGCCGGCGCCGCTGATCGCCCCGCTGCGCGCCGCCCTCGACGGCGCCCCGGTCGCCCTCGGCGCGCAGGACTGCGCGGTGAAGCGCTCCGGCGCGCATACCGGCGACCTCTCGGCCGACCTGCTGGCCGAGCTCGGCGCCACCCATGTCATCCTCGGCCATTCCGAGCGCCGCGCCGATCACGCCGAATCCTCCGCGACCGTGCGCGAGAAGGCGCGCACCGCGATCGCCGCCGGCCTGGTCCCGATCATCTGCGTCGGCGAAACCGAGGCCGAGCGCGATTCCGGCGAGGCCGAAACCGTGGTCCGCGCCCAGCTCGCCGGCAGCCTGCCGGAGGAGCTGGCCGGCCAGACCGTCCCCGGCGTCGTCGCCCCCGGCATCATCGCCTACGAGCCGGTCTGGGCGATCGGCACCGGCCGCACCCCCACCGAGGAGGACGTCGCGGCGATGCACGCCTCGATCCGCGCCGCCCTGCGCCGCCAGCTCGGCGCCGCCGGCGCGACGATGCCGATCCTCTACGGCGGCTCGGTCAAGCCCTCCAACGCGGCGTCCCTGCTCGCCCTGCCCGAGGTCGGCGGCGCCCTGGTCGGCGGCGCCAGCCTCAAGGCAGAGGACTTCCTGGCGATTGCCTCCGCCGCGGCGCGGGACTAGAGGACGCCGTCGACCCGACAATCGGGCATCCCCGCCCCGCCGGATGGTTCCATCCGGCGGGCTGATGCTCTAGAACCCGCGCGTCACTCCGAAAGGCCGCCACGCTCCCATGATCACCGTTCTGCTCGTCCTCCAGGCGTTCATCACCATTGCCCTGATCGGCGTCGTGCTGATCCAGCGCAGCGAGGGCGGCGGCCTCGGCCTCGGCACCAGCCAGGGCATGGGCAGCTTCATGACCGGGCGCGGCACCGCCAACCTGCTCACCCGCGTCACCGCGGTGCTGGCGACTCTGTTCATGGTGCTCTCGCTCGTCCTCGCCCTGCTCTACCGGCATGGCGGCGGCGGCTCGGCCGAATCGATCCTGAACGCGCCGCCGCCGGCAAGCCCCGCGAAGAAGGCGGCCCCGGCCTCGCCGCTCGCCCCGCTGCCGCCCATCCCCGGCGAATCGACGCCCGCGACCACCCCGCCCGCCGCGCCGGCCCCCGCCGCACCGAACTCTGCCGCGCCGAATACGGCGACGCCGAAGCCCGCCTCGCCGGTGCCGGCCCCGTCGAAACCCGCGCAGAGCGCCCCGGCGCCGACAAGGCAGTAATGCGCGCGCCCTCATCTGCCCGGCGCGGGGTTTTGCACCGCGCCGCCCTCTGCTATGGCGGAAGCCCATGACCCGGTATGTGTTCATCACCGGCGGCGTGGTTTCCTCGCTCGGCAAGGGTATCGCCTCCGCCTCCCTCGGCGCGCTGCTGCAGGCGCGCGGCTATTCGGTCCGCCTGCGCAAGCTCGACCCCTATCTCAACGTCGATCCGGGCACGATGAGCCCGTACCAGCACGGCGAGGTCTTCGTCACCGACGACGGCGCCGAGACCGATCTCGATCTCGGCCATTACGAGCGCTTCACCGGCGTGCACGCCACCAAGTCGGACAACGCGACCACCGGGCGCATCTATTCCGAGGTCATCGCCCGCGAGCGCCGCGGCGACTATCTCGGCGCCACCGTGCAGGTCATCCCCCACATCACCGACGCCATCAAGCAGGCCATCCTGCGCGAGACCGCCGGGCTCGATTTCGTCCTCGTCGAGATCGGCGGCACGGTGGGCGACATCGAGAGCCTGCCCTTCCTCGAGGCCATCCGCCAGCTCGGCAACGAGCTCGGCCCGCATGATGCGATGTTCGTCCACCTCACCCTGGTGCCCTACATCCCGAGCGCCGGCGAGCTGAAGACCAAGCCCACCCAGCATTCCGTCAAGGAACTGCTGAATGTCGGCATCCAGCCGCACATGCTGATCTGCCGCTGCGACCGGCCGATCCCCGAGGGCGAGCGCCGCAAGATCGCGCTGTTCTGCAATGTCCGCCCCGAGGCGGTGGTCCCCGCCCTCGATGTCGGCACGATCTACGAGGTGCCGATCTCCTATCACGAGGCCGGGCTCGACCGCGAGGTGCTCCGCCATTTCGGCCTGCCGCACGATGCCGAGCCCGATCTCGGCCGCTGGCGCCGCATCGTCGAGACGGTGCGCAACCCCGAGGGCGAGGTCACCATCGCCGTCGTCGGCAAATACACCAACCTGCTCGACTCCTATAAGTCGCTCGGCGAGGCGCTGACCCATGGCGGCATCGCCAACCGGGTGCGGGTCCGGCTCGACTGGGTCGATTCCGAGATCTTCGAGCAGCCCGGCGCCGTCGCCCGGCTCGACGGGGTGCACGGCATCCTCGTCCCCGGCGGCTTCGGCGAGCGCGGCACCGGCGGCAAGATCGAGGCGGTGCGCTTCGCCCGCGAGCGCCACGTCCCCTTCCTCGGCATCTGCTTCGGCATGCAGATGGCGGTGATCGAGGCGGCGCGGAACCTCGCCGGCCTGCCCGGCGCCTCCTCCACCGAGTTCGGCCCCTGCGAGGTGCCGGTGGTCGGCCTGCTCACCGAATGGGCCCGCGGCAACGAGATCGAGCGCCGCGCCGCCGAGGGCGATCTCGGCGGCACCATGCGCCTCGGCGCCTATGCCGCCACCCTGGTCGAGGGCAGCCTGGTCCGCGCCGTCTATGGCGACGCCGCGACGATCGAGGAACGCCACCGCCACCGCTACGAGGTCAACATCCACTACCGCGAGCGGCTGGAATCCGCCGGCCTGCGCTTCTCCGGCCTCTCGCCGGACGGGCTGCTGCCGGAAATCGTCGAATACCCCGACCATCCCTGGTTCATCGGCGTGCAGTACCACCCCGAGCTGAAATCCAAACCCTTCGACCCGCACCCGCTCTTCGCCGGCTTCATCGAGGCGGCGGTCAAGCAGATGAGGCTGGTATGATCATGAAGACGGTCGAGATCGGCGAGCTGCGCGTCGGCAACGACCTGCCCTTCACCCTCATCGCCGGCCCCTGCCAGATCGAGAGCGCGGAGCATGCGGGCGAGGTCGCCGGCGCGCTCGCGGCGATGACGCGCGAACTCGGCATCGGCCTGATCTTCAAGTCGAGCTACGACAAGGCCAACCGCACCTCGCTCACCGCCGGCCGCGGCGTCGGCATGGCGCAGGGGTTGCAGATCCTCGCCGATATCCGGGCGAAATTCGGCATCCCCGTGCTGACCGACGTGCACGACGCCGCCCAGTGCGCCCCCGCCGCCGAGGCGGTGGACGTGCTGCAGATCCCCGCCTTCCTCTGCCGCCAGACCGACCTGCTGCTCGCCGCCGGCCATACCGGTCGGGCGATCAACGTCAAGAAGGGCCAGTTCCTGGCGCCGTGGGACATGCGCAACGTCGCCGCCAAGATCGCCAGCACCGGCAACGAGCGCATCCTGCTCACCGAGCGCGGCGCCTCCTTCGGCTACAACACCCTGGTCTCCGACCTGCGCGCCTTGCCGATCATGGCGCAGACCGGCTACCCCGTGGTGTTCGACGCGACCCATTCGGTCCAGCAGCCAGGCGGCCAGGGCACCGCCTCGGGCGGCCAGCGCGAATTCGCCCCGATCCTCGCCCGCGCGGCGCTCGCGGTCGGCTGCGCCGCGGTCTTCATCGAGTGCCATCCCGACCCCGACCACGCACCCTCCGACGGGCCGAACATGATCAGGCTGGCGGAGATGCCCGCCCTGCTCGCCCGGCTGCAACAGTTCGACCGCCTCGCCAAATCTGCCTGACGCCGGCTCCCGCCGCACCCTGTTCGGGCAGCCCTATTCGGGCAACCCGCGCCGCAGGTCCGACAGCGTCGCCTCCAGGTCGATGGCGCGGTGCGAGAGGATCTCCAGCTCCCGGTCCTCCAGCGGATCGGCGTCCGGCCGCAGCCGCCGCCGTTCCGCCAGCGCCGCGTCCCGCTCCGTCAGCAGCTGCATGATCTCGTCGCGATACAGGCCGAACACCCCGGCCACCACCCGGCTGGCGACGTCCCCGCCGGAGGGCGCATAGCGCGCCGCCACCGCCCGCGCCGCCGGCGCCGGGAGAAAAACCTCCTCCGTCACCCAGCGATTGGTGGTGAACAGCCCCGCCGGCCGCCCGGTGGCATCGAGCACGATGGCGACGAGGTGATGCGGCGCCGCCGCCGAATGCCGCCCGCCCGGCCGGTGAAAGCAATGGATATGCCCGGCCTCCGCCGCGCGCGTGCCGGAATCATGGGCGTGGAAATAGAACTGCGCCCGGCTCGCCTCGTCCCACGCATCCTCCTCCGGGTAGTGCCGGAAGGCGACGAAGGGATCGTCGCCGACGAGGGCGGCGATCAGGTTGCCGCCCCCCGCCTCGGCCTCGCGCAGCGCGGCGACCAGCCCGGCCGCCGCCAGCAGCCGCGCGTCATCCATCTATTTCGACGAGCACTTCCCGGATTTCGACATGTCCGACCCCTTGGACATGTCCGACCCCTTCGACATGCCCGATCCGTTGGACATGCCCGACCCGTTCGACATGCCCGACCCGTTCGACATGCCGGACTTCGACGATTTCGTGGCCTTCGCGCCGGAGCACATGCCGCTGCCGCTGGTGGCGGCCTGCGCCGGCAGCGCCGCGGCGAGCCCGGCGATGGCGACGGCGGAGCCCAGGGTCAGCGCGGCACGGCTGATGGTCTTGCGTTCGGGCATCGGATATTCCTCCTTCTGAATAGGTGCCCTGCACGTAGCGCGGAACCCATCGCGGTCAAGGCAGATGGAGGCGGATTCACGGCACCGCAAAGCGGCGCGCTATTTCTCGACGAAGGCCTTCTCGATCACGTATTCGCCCGGCCGCGACGAGCTGCCCTCGGTGAAGCCGCGCACTTCCAGCAGCGTCGTCATGTCGTCGAGGAAGGCGGGGCTGCCGCACAGCATCACCCGGTCGTCCTTCGGCCCGAGCGGCGGCAGGTCGATCCCCGGCCCGAAATTGCCGGTTTCGAGAATCTGGGTGATCCGCCCGTTATGCCGGAACGGCTCGCGCGTCACCGTCGGGTAATACAGCAGCTGCTTGGAGACCTGCGCGCCGATGAACTCGTCCGCCGGCAGGATCTTGGTGATGTATTCCTCATAGGCGAGGTCGCTGACATGCCGGCAGCCATGGATCAGCACCACCTGGCGGAACCGCTCGTAAATGTCCGGCTCGCGGATGATGCTCATGAACGGCGCCAGCCCGGTCCCGGTGCCGAGCAGGTAGAGCCGCTCGCCGGGGTGCATGTTGTCGGCGAGCAGCGTGCCGGTCGGCTTGCGCCCCACCAGCACCGGATCGCCCGGCTTCACGTGCTGCAACCGCGAGGTCAGCGGCCCGTCCGGCACCTTGATGCTGAAGAATTCCAGATGGTCGTCATAGCTGGCGCTGGCCATCGAATAGGCGCGCAGCAGCTTCTTGCCCTCGACCTCGAGCCCGATCATGGTGAACTGCCCGGCGACGAAGCGGAACGCCGGGTCGCGCGTCACGGTGAAGCTGAACAGCCGGTCCGTCCAGTGATGGACCTGCGTGACGGTCTCGGTATTGAAGGCGCTCATCTGTCGCGAAGACTCCGTCGCTCGTGCGGCCGCCGGCCGGCCCTGATCGATCAACTTAATTACGGACGGGGCGGTCGATATCAACCCCGCCCGTCACAAGTCTGCCCCGGCCGGCGCAGCGGGCCTCGCCGCCCTCTCGACAAGGAGAGCCGCTTTGGCCAAAACCCGCGCAGACCAAGGAGACGAACCCATGAGCCAGACCTATGTGGACGCGGCGGGCCTGCGCGTCGCCGCCGAGCTTCACCAGTTCATCGAGACCGAGGCGCTGCCCGGCACCGGGATCGAGTCCGGCGCCTTCTGGCAGGGTTTCGCCGGCCTCATCGCCCGTCACGCCCCCCGCAACGCCGAGCTCCTCGCCGAGCGCGACCGTCTCCAGGCCGCGATCGACGACTGGCACCGCTCCCGCCGCGGCCAGCCGGTCGACCCCGCCGCCTACGAGGCCTTCCTGCGCGAGATCGGCTACCTCAGGCCCGAGCCCGGCGACGTGAAGGTCACCTCCGAGCGCGTCGATCCCGAAATCGCCGCCATCGCCGGCCCGCAGCTCGTCGTGCCGGTGATGAACGCCCGCTACGCGCTGAACGCCGCCAATGCCCGCTGGGGCAGCCTCTACGACGCGCTCTACGGCACCGACGCGATTCCGGAGTCCGGCGGCCTCGAGCGCGGCAAGGCCTACAACCCGCAACGCGGCGCCGCCGTCGTCGCCCGCGGCCGCGCCTTCCTCGACGATCATTTCCCGCTCGCCACCGGCAGCCACGCCGATGTCCGCGCCTGGCGCGTGCACCACGGCCATCTCGCCGCCGTGCTCGAAAGCGGCGAGACCGGCCTGAAGCACGCCGCCCAGTTCGCCGGCTATCGCGGCGAGCCCGCCGCCCCCACCGCCGTCCTGCTCCGCCACCACAACCTGCATGTCGAGATCGCGATCGACCCGACCAGCCCGATCGGCCGCACCGACAAGGCCGGCGTCGCCGACCTCATCGTCGAATCCGCGATCAGCACGATCATGGACGCCGAGGACAGCGTCGCCGCCGTCGATGCCGAGGACAAGGTGCTGGTCTACCGCAACTGGCTCGGCCTGATGGCCGGCACGCTCAGCGAACAGGTCGAGAAGGGCGGCAAGACCTTCACCCGCGCCCTCAACCCCGACCGCGCCTACACCGCGCCGGACGGCTCGACCCTCACCCTCCCCGGCCGCGTGCTGATGCTGGTCCGCAATGTCGGCCACCACATCTATACCGACACCGTGCTCGACGCCGCCGGCAAGCCGATCCCCGAGACGATCCTCGACCTCGTGGTCACCTCCCTCTGCGGCCTGCACGACATCCGCCGCACCGCCGGCCTGCGCAACTCCCGCGCCGGCTCGGTCTACATCGTCAAGCCGAAGATGCACGGCGCCGACGAGGTGGCCTACGCCAACGGCCTCTTCGCCGCGACCGAATCCCTCCTCGGCCTCGCGCCGGACACGCTGAAGATGGGCATCATGGACGAGGAGCGCCGCACCTCGGCCAATCTCAAGGCCTGCATCGCCGCCGCCGCCAGCCGCATCTTCTTCATCAACACCGGCTTCCTCGACCGCACCGGCGACGAGATCCACACCTCGATCGAGGCCGGCCCGATGATCCGCAAGAACGAGATCAGGAACACGCCCTGGATCAAGGCCTATGAGGACCGCAACGTCGATATCGGCATCGTCTGCGGCCTGCCCGGCCACGCCCAGATCGGCAAGGGCATGTGGGCCGCGCCCGACGCGATGGCGGCGATGCTCGAACAGAAGGTCGGCCACCCCCGCGCCGGCGCCAACACCGCCTGGGTGCCCTCGCCCACCGCGGCCACGCTGCACGCCCTGCACTACCACATGGTCGATGTCGCCGCCCGCCAGGCCGAGCTCGCCGCCCGCCCGATGGGCTCCCTCGCCGACCTGCTGACCATCCCGCTGGCCGACCGCCCGAACTGGCGGCCGGAGGACATCCAGCAGGAGCTCGACAACAACGCCCAGGGCATCCTCGGCTACGTCGTCCGCTGGATCGACCAGGGCATCGGCTGCTCCAAGGTGCCGGACATCCACAACGTCGCGCTGATGGAAGACCGCGCCACCCTGCGCATCTCCGCCCAGCACATCGCCAACTGGCTGCACCACGGCATCGTCTCCGAGGCCCAGGTGATGGAGACGATGAAGCGCATGGCCGCGGTGGTCGATGGCCAGAACGCCGGCGACCCGGCCTACCGCAACATGGCCCCGGGCTTCGACGGCGTCGCCTTCCAGGCGGCGTGCGACCTCGTCTTCAAGGGCCGCACCCAGCCGAACGGCTACACCGAGTTCATCCTGCACGACCGCCGGCGCGAGGCCAAAGCCTCCGCCTGATTTTTCGCGCCTCCACCGCCGCCGCGTCCGCACCGGGCGCGGCGGCCGGCACTCCCCGCGCCCTCACGGGCCGCGGAATGTGTCAGGCGGAACGGAGCAGAAACTCAGCTCCGCGTCGGCGTCGGGTCGATCACGTTGGCGCAGGTATCGGTCGGCGCCGCCGCCACCGGCCCGACCAGCGGGACGATCTTCAGCCCCGCCGACGTCACCCGGCACGGCGCCGCCACCAGCCCGCACCCCGACAGCGCCCCGGCCACCAGGCCCAGCAGCGCCGTCGTCCCGATCCATCTCATCACATTCGTGCTCATCCCCCCAGACTGAACCACTCCCACCCTACCGCGTCCATACCGGCGGATTGTGTCTCAGAAATGTGGAGACATTCTCATTTAGTTACGCTAATGTTTCAGTCATGGTGTCCAGTCAAAATCGATCCGCTTTCGCCTATGATTATGCGGCACAACAAAATCTGGCGGTCATCCGGCCGATCGCGGAAGCATTGTCCGCCCACATGGCCGATGATTTCTATAAATTCCTCGCCGACGAACCGGACATGGCCGAAACCCTGCGCCATCTCAGCGACACGGAATTTGTCGGCCTGCAAAATAAACTGCGGAATTACGTCGGTTTCATCCTCTCGGACCGCCTGACCGACGCCGATCACCGCGCCACCGCCCGCCGGCTCGGCCGCCTGCACGGCCAGCTCGGCATCCGCCCGCGCTGGCTGATCCAGCTCTACAGCCACCTGCAATCCAATCTCCAGCAGGCGATCCGCGCCACCGTCCCCGAAAGCGAGGCGCGCGAGGCCGCCGCCGCGATCGTCTGCCACCGCATCTTCGCCGACCTGCGCGAGCAGTTCGCCGGCTACGAGGAGCTGGAGGCCGAAATCGCCGCCTCCCTCGCGCAATGCGAAACCCTCGCCCTCGAATCGACCAACTTCAACGACCTCGTCACCGGCGTGCTCGAACTGCTGGGCGGCTTCACCGGCACGGTCTCCGCCTTCTTCGCCCGGGTCGACCATGAGGGCGAATTGCAGATCGAGGCCTCCGCCGGCGCCGCCGGCCCGCGCTACCACCAGGCCATGGAGTCCGGCGAGGTGCCGCGGATCAGCATCGACCCCGATCTCGAGGCCGGCCGCGGCCCCGGCGGCCGCGCCTGGCGCGAGAGCCGCATCATCTGCTCGGATGCCTGGTCGATCGAGGCGGAAAACCGTCCCTGGCACGAGCTGGGCCGCCAGCTCGGCTTCCGCTCCAGCGCCGCGGTGCCGATCCTGAACGAGGCCGACCGCACCATCGCCCTGCTCAGCCTCTATGCCGGGGTGCCGCGCTTCTTCTCCGCCCCGCGCATCTACAATTTCCTCCTCCATCTGCAGCAGATGCTGAGCCACGCGGTGCAGCGCTTCAGCCGCGCCCCGGTCATCCCCCTGCACGAGCGCCAGCGCTACCGCCGCCTGCTCGATTCCGGCCGCGTCACCTTCCATTTCCAGCCGATCATCGACCTCGACGACGGCGCCCTGCGCAAGCTCGAGGGCCTCGCCCGGCTGATCGGCGAGGACGACGCCATCGTCGAGCCGAAGCATTTCATGCCCGCCTTCGGCTCGGAGGATCTCTTCCGCCTCTTCGCGATCGGGCTCGACGAGGGGGCGAAGGCCTGCCGCGAGGTCGCCGCCCTCGGCACCGATGTCACCATCGCCCTGAACTTCCCCGCCGAGGGCATGGGCGATCCCCGCTTCATCGACATCCTGTTCGCCAGGATGCGCGCGCACGGCCTGCTGCCCCACCAGATCCAGCTCGAAATCCTCGAGGGCCACGATTTCGGGGTGGACGAAACCGTGCAGCACGATTTCCTCCGCCGCATCCGCGACGCCGGCATCCGCATCGCCGAGGACGATCTCGGCTCCGGCCACAGCTCCCTCCTCCGCCTCGACCGCTTCGGCTTCGACGACGTGAAGATCGACCAGGCCCTGGTGCAGAGCGCGCTCTACCGCCCCGAACGCGCGCTCGAATTCATCCTCTACCTCACCCGCCTCGCCCATTCCTTCGACATGAAGCTGACCGTCGAGGGCCTCGCCAATGCCGGCATGGTCGAGGCCGCCGCCATTCTCGGCGCCGATTACGGCCAGGGCTACGGCATCGCCCGGCCGATGCCGCTGGACCGGCTCGTCGAATGGCATCGCGGGTTCCGCTACAAGGTCGAGGTCACCGCGCCGAAAACCGCGCTCGGCGCCCTCGCCGCCTATCTCGGCTGGTGCATGCGCGCGCAGCAGACCCAGTCCGAGCGCCGCGCCCTCGGCCCGGTGGATGCCGAGGCGAGGATCGCCGCCTATCTCGGCGCCCGCCCCGAGGCCGCCGCCCGCGTCGGCCCGCTGGTCGAGCGCCATTTCGCCGGCGAGTTTTCCTCGCACGAGGAAATCCGCGGCCGCATCGTCCAGGAACTCACCCTGCTCTGGTTCGACGAACTGGCCGAAGCCGGCAGCGACGGCTGAATCGCCCGCCGCGCGCGGCAATCACAGGCCGCGCCCGGCTTCGTCTTGCCCACCCCCCGCCCTTCGTGGTGCTCTGCTGGCATGGACGCCGCAGCACCACACCCCGACGCCGCTGCCCTGTATCCCGACGGCGCTGCCCTGGCCGCCCGCCTCGAGGCGATCGTCGCCGCGCTGTGCGACGTGCTGGCGGCGAAGGGCCTGGCGCGCGGCCTGACCGGCGCGCTGATCGTGCTGGTCTGGACCCGGCTGCGCCGCCTCGCCGCCCGCTTCGCCACACTTTTGATCCGCCCCTCTGCGCCGCCGCGCTGCCGCAATTTCGCTCCGCGCCGCCCGGCGCCCGACACCAAACGCCCCGCGACACCGCGCCCCCTGCCGCGCGGCCGGTTCTGGCTCCGCCGCGCCCTGCCCGAACTCGCCGGCGTCACGGCGCAACTCGCCCACCTTCTCGCCGAACCCGAGATGGCGGCGCTGCTCGAAGCCCGCCCCGCCACCGGCCGCGCGCTCCGCCCGCTCTGCCA
The DNA here is from genome assembly GCF_000724705.2 of Acidiphilium sp. JA12-A1. NCBI lineage: Bacteria > Pseudomonadati > Pseudomonadota > Alphaproteobacteria > Acetobacterales > Acidocellaceae > Acidiphilium > Acidiphilium sp. JA12-A1. The sequence continues at coordinate 3,079 of NZ_JFHO01000079.1, read as the reverse complement.
CCTGCTCGGCCTCCGCCCGCCGCCGTCGCTGCGACTGCCCCGCCCGGCGCCGCCTTTGCGCCCACCCCGCCCGGTCGCGGTTCGGCCACAGCCAGACCCGCCCGAAGCCGCGCCGGTTTCGCGCCCGCGGCCGCCACGCCGCCGTCCCTTCCGTCCGTCCCGCGCCGCCGCGTTTCGCGCCTGAGCGGCCGCATCCCGGCACGCCCTTATCGTTACGTTCACAAAACAATATAATTCCGCAACCCGGCCCCGCGCGTCCGCTCAAGCAGGATTGATGTGGCGGCTCTGGACTCCGCCCCCGCCGGACCAATCTGCCGGACATGGACAGGATCGCGCCTTTCGCTCCCGCGCTCATCCTGGCCGCGCTCGGCATCGCCGTCCTCGGCCTGGCCGGGTGCACCACGACCGCCGGCGCGCCGTATGGCGGCTCCGCCTATTATGCCCCGCCATCCTTCGGCTACGGCGCGCCCTACGGTTACGGCGCCGGCTACGGTCCGGCCTACGGCCCCATCTATCAATACCCGGACTATGCCCCGGACGACGAGCATGCCGACGATGACGACCGGTTCGACGACGACGATCACGATGGAGATCGCGCCGGCGACCACGATGGCGACCATGACGACGACCACGACGGGCACTGACCCGCGCCCCCGTTCCATGCGTGAACGGAATTAGTCTTAGGCAGAACCGGCACGTTCCGCCGCCGCCGCCGCATCGCCACCTCCGGAGCCAAGGCGGGGATCGATCCCCGCATCATGAAAAGGAGTTATCCGATGCGTACTCTCGCAATTGCCGTCACCGCCCTGACCATGCTGGCCGCCCTGGCGCCGCTGGCCGCCCATGCCGATGTCACCAACCCCTCCGGCCAGGCGCAATACACCTCGGCCTCGGCGTCAGCGCCGCAATCCGGCGGCCGGGCGGTCTTCCAGCATCAGCTGAACCGGATCCACCGGCTCGAAGCGCAGCATTAATGTCCCTAAACTGAAGTCCATCGGATTTCAGGCACAGGACATTGAAGCGCCTGCCGATCCTTCCGGATCGGCAGGCGCTTCGCGATTTTGATCAGAACCGGCCCGAAATGGCGAACAGGAAGCGCCAGCGCTCCAGCTTCGCCGCCTCGCGCGGCTTCACCAGCTCGTTGCCGGCGCCGAGCGTCAGCGCGAAATGCTGCAGCAGCGCGACCCGCACGCCGCCGCCGGCCGACGCCCCGGTATCCACCGGATACTGGTAGATCGTCTGCCGGTTCCAGATCCGGCCCCAGTCGACATAGCCGAACGCCGACAACCCCGAGATCAGCTTCGGCGCCACGTGATCGAGGAACGGCAGCTTGTGGCTCAGCTCGGCCGACATCTCGATCCCGCTGTCGCCCGCCATCACCGCCGCCGGATAGGCCCGGCCGAACTCGTCGCCGCCGAACAGGAACTGCTCGCTCCCCGGCAGATGGTTCAGCGCGTACTGGGCGTTGGCCCGCACGGTGAGGAAGAACGATTTCGGCAGCGCCTGCAGCCGCACCAGGCTCACGTCGAACTTGGTGAAGCCCGGCCCGCCATAGGCGAGGCTGCCGCGCCGCGCCCCCAGCGCGTTGATCCCCTCGCTCACCGTGAACGACCCGCTGTCGATCCCGTTCCAGTCCCCCGCCCGCGCGAAGATCAGCCCTTCCCGCAACGTCCGCGTCCGCTCCGAGACCGCCGTCTGCCCGAGCAGCGCCTCGTTGCTGTTCAGGTAGTCCGCCTCCACCGAGGCATCGAGCTGCCGGGTCTGCGTATAGATCAGCGGGTCGGACAGCCGCACGCTCGCGATCTGCGCCGTCCCCGAATTGATCGCCCCGACCGGATGGGTGATCAGCTCGCCCATCGTGACGGTCACGGTCGTCCCGTTGGTCCCGATCGGCTCCTGATGCACGATCCCGTAATACTGGTAGCGGCGGATCCTCGCCGGCGCGCCGAACACCAGCTGGTCGCGCTCGCCCTGGCGGAACAGCCCGTTCACCGTCACGTTCGCCGTGCCCTGCACGATGTCGAGCTGGCGGTCGCCGGCATTGTTCACGTCGAACCCCGCCTCCACCGTCCGGCGATGAATCCCCAGCAGCAGCCGCACGACCCCCGGCTGCCCCGGCATCGGCCGCAGCTCGCTGCCCACCTTGAGGCCGGGAATCGACTGCATCAGCAGCAGGTTCCGCTCCAGCGTCGCCCGGTGCAGCGGCTGGTCCGCGACGATCCGCGCCGCGTAATGCTTCAGCAGCCCGAGGCTCGCGCCCTTCGTGTTGCCCTCGATCGTGACCGCGCCGACATGCCCCTCGATCACCCGCACGACCACCTGGCCGCCGGCGAAGTTCTGCTGCGGCAGCGACACCGAATAGAGCGCCAGCCCCTGATGCTGGCACAGCCGCCCGATCGCGATCAGGATCGCCGAAAGCTGCGCGCTGCCGACGCGATGCCCGACCATCCCCCGCCAGGTCGCCGCCACCGCGGCGGGCGGCAGCGTCGTGGCGCCCTCGACCCGCACCCCGCGCAGCACGAACGGCGAGATGCCCGACACCGAAGGTGTCGGCGGCTTCTGCTTCGGCACCTGCTCCTTCGCCAGGTTGGGCAGCCGCACGCTCTGCCCGAGCTCGTTCTGGTTGATGATATGCGGCGCCAGCTGCGCCCGCGCCGCCGGTGCCAGGCCGGCCAGCAGCAGTATCGCCGGCACGCCAAAGCCCACCGCGCCGCGGGTCCCGCGTCGCGCCCCGAAAGTACCCGTCATTTTTGTTCTCACAGTCCCGTCCGCAAGCCGCCCGATCCCAGATCACATGCAGAGACAGCAAGGGCGGCAGCTTGCGCCGCCGCCCTCTTCCAGACTTAGAGCTGGCTTGTCGCTGTCGAGAGGACGCCTGTCACGGGCGCCAGCGGGCTTGAGCCGCCGCCGGCGCTCCCCAGCGCGCCGGTCAGCGCGCTCGTCAGCGTGCTGGCGGTCGGCGCCAGTTCGGTCGCGGCCCCGCCGGTCGAGCCGCCGGTGGGCAGCGCGCCGGTCACCGTGGAGAGCGTGCCGGTGAGCGGCGCGAGCGCGCCAGTGGCGCTGGTGGTCGAGCCGCCGG
>NZ_JFHO01000080.1:0-7372 GCF_000724705.2 Acidiphilium sp. JA12-A1 | reverse complement strand
CGGGTGGACGATCGCCGGGTTCTGAGTGGCATCCTGCATCGCTTTCGCGAGGGCTTGCGGTGGCGCGCACTTCCGGAGGCTTATGGGCCGCGGACCACGGTGTTCAACCGGTTCAACCGCTGGAGCCAGCGTGGCCTCTGGCAGGAGATCTTCGCGGCCCTTGTCGCCTGCGCGGATCCCCCGCGCATCGCCATGGTGGACAGCACCTCGGTTCGGGCACATCGCGCGGCCGCGGGCGGTAAAGGGGGGCGCAAAGCCAGGCCATCGGCCGGTCGAGGGGTGGACGGACGACCAAGATCCACGCCGTCGCGGATGACCTGGGGCGCATCGCCGCCGTCCTCCTGACGCCGGGACAGGCCTCCGATATCAGTGGCGCCCGAGCGCTTCTCCCCACCATGCCACCGCCAGAAGACCTGATCGCCGACAAGGCCTACGACGCCGATGACCTCCGCGCCTTCCTCACCAGGCAGGGCACAAGGCCGGTGATCTCGCCCATGCCAAACCGCCGCGCCATACCGCCCTTCGACCCCGTCGCCTACAGAAAGCGCAATCTCATCGAGCGTGCCTTCTGCAGGCTCAAAGACTGGCGCGCCATCGCTACACGTTACGACAAGACCGCACGAAACTTCCTCGCCGGGATCTGCCTCGTCCTCGCCGTCACCGCGTGGATCAGTTGAGTCCAGAACCTAGTTCAGCAGACACAGGCAGAGGAAGCGATCAATGGCTACGACCCGGATGCCAAACGTAAAGGTGTATCGGTCGCGAGGGCGCGAGTATCTTTATTACCGGCGCGGCAAAGACTTCAGCATAAGCCTGCCGGGACCTGAGAACTCGCCTGCCTTCATGGCCGCCTACAAGGCGGCGGAGAAGCAATTCATCGCGGAGCGGGAGAGTGGCGGCACGGTGGCCGACGCGATCACCATGTATCTGTCCAGCGCCCGCTACCGCGAGATGAAGCCGTCCTCGCAGAAGGAGTATCGCCGCCTGCTCGACAAGATGCGGGAGGCCTTCGGCCACCTGATCGTCAAGAGCATCACCGTGAGGATGGTCGATGACCTGCGGGACAAGCACGCCGAACGTCCGGTCGAATGGAACCGGCTGCGCTCACGCATGGCAACCGTGTGGGACGTCTACAAGAAGAAGTATCCGATCTTCGTCGACGTGAACCCGTGGGAGGAATCCGAACGCTTCGACGAGCCGCCGTCCGACCAGAACCGGCCCTGGCCGGAGGATGTGCTGAGAACCGTTCTGACCGAGGCGACCCCGGCATTCAGGGCCTTGCTGGTCGCGCTGCTGCTGACCGCCCAGCGGATCAGCGACGTGATTGCCTACACGAGGGACCAGTATGACCCGAAGGCCCGGACGCTGCGGTTCCAGCAGTCCAAGCTGAGCCGTGTCGGTGGCTGGATGGTCCTGCACGTCCCCGCCCTGCTGACCGAAATGTTGGAGGCTTACCCGGGCGTAGACAACCTTCTGCTGTCTACACCGCAGGGCAAGCCGTGGAAGAAGGTGAACGCCGAGGAAACGCTGCGGAACATGCGCGAGCGCCTGGGCCTGCCGCGCTACACGCTGCACGACCTGCGGGCGACCGGACCGACGATCCTGAAGATGCTCGGCGTCGAGAACCGCGCCCTCCGGGCCATCACCGGGCACACGTCCGACCGCAACCTAGAGATTTATCTGCGGGGTGCCGATAATTACCGGCTGGCCGTGGAAACGCAGGACAAGCTGGCAGAAACCTTCGGATCACTCATTCGAGAGGCGACTGCGGCCGGCAACCAGAAGAAGCAGTCCGGGGCCACTGGGCGGGCGTCAAGACGGGCGAAGGCCGAGTCGAAGCCCTCGTTAATCAGGCTGAGAAAATGAGGGAGTGTCTACCAACTTTCTAACTGTCTAGCATCAGACAGTCTACGGAAAAAACCTAATGAAATCAATGGAGCGGGTGACGGGAATCGAACCCGCACAGCCAGCTTGGAAGGCTGGAACTCTACCATTGAGCTACACCCGCAACGCCACAGGGTATAAGCGCAGCGCGCGCCGCCATCAATAGAGCCGGGTGGGACAATGCCGGGCGAGACAAGCCGCGCCCGCGCGGCTATGCTGCCGCCATGCCCGTCACGCACGAGGTTTTCAACCAGGCCGGCGAACCGCCGGCGCACGACGCCTTCACCGGCGATGCCGCCCTTCTCGAGGCGGTTTCCGCCTTCGGCGCCGGCTGGGCCGCCCCCCATCTCGCCGCGGTCGGCGCCCGAATCGGCTCGCCCGAACTGCGCGCCCTGGCGCGGGAGGCGAATCGCAACCCGCCCGAACTCGCCGCCTTCGACCGCTTCGGCCACCGCATCGACGAGGTCGCCTTCCACCCCGCCTGGCACCGCCTGATGGGCATGATCCGCGCCGACCGCTTCCACAGCCTGGCCTGGACCGAACCCCGCCCCGGCGCCCATGTCGCCCGCGCCGCCGTGGCCTATCTCTGGGGCCAGGGCGAGCCCGGCGTCTGCTGCCCCGCGGCGATGACCTTCGCCGCCACCGCCGCCCTCGCCCACGCGCCCGACCTGCTCGCCCGCTTCCGCGACCGGATTCTCGCGCCCGGCTACGACCCGCGCCCGCTGCCGCCGGCGGAAAAACCGGCCCTCGGCGTCGCGATGGCGATGACCGAGAAACAGGGCGGCTCGGATCTGCGCCAGACCCGCACCACCGCGACCCGCGCGGGCGATTCGTGGCGCCTGACCGGCCACAAATGGTTCTTCTCGGTCCCCACCAGCGATCTCTTCCTCACCCTCGCCCGCACCGGCGAGACGATCTCCTGCTTCCTCGCCCAGGGCTGGCGCGACGACGGCAGCCGCAACGCGGTGCGCATCCAGCGCCTCAAGGACAAGCTCGGCAACCGCTCCAACGCCTCCTCCGAGGTCGAGTTCGACGGGCTGGAGGCGGTCATGGTCGGCGCCGAGGGCCGCGGCATCGCCACCATCATCGAGATGGCGCATCTCACCCGCCTCGAATGCGCGCTCGGCGCCGCGTCGCTGATGCGCCAGGCCACCTCGCTCGCCCTGCACCACGCCGCCCATCGCCGCGCCTTCCAGCGCGCCCTGATCGACCAGCCGCTGATGCGCGCCGTCCTCGCCGACATGGCGCTGGAGGCCGAGGCGGCGCTCTGGCTCGCCCTGCGCGCCGCCGCCGCGACCGATGCCGCCGCCCGTAACCCGGCCGAAGCCGCCCTCGCCCGGATCATCGTCCCGGTCGCGAAATACTGGACCTGCAAGCGCGCCCCCGCCCTGCTCGCCGAGGCGCTGGAATGCCACGGCGGCAACGGCTTCGTCGAGGAACACCCGATCGCCCGGCTCTACCGCGAGGCCCCGCTGAACGGCGTCTGGGAAGGGGCGGGCAACGTCATCTGCCTCGACGTGCTGCGCGCGCTGACCCGCACGCCCGAGGCCGCCGCCGCCCTCGCCGCCGAACTCGCCCCCGCCCGCGGCGCGGACACCGCGCTCGATGCGCTGATCGCCGGCGTCGAGGCGATGCTCGAACGCCCCGAATCGGCCGAGCCCGTCGCCCGCCGCCTCGTCGAGCATCTCGCCCTCGCCCTCTCGGCCGCGCTGCTGCTCCGCCACGCCCCCGCCGCCGTCGCCGAGCGCTTCATCGCCGCGCGCATCGTCCACCCCGCGCTGGCCTTCGGCGCCGCCGGCGCCACCGGCGGCGACGCCGATCTCCTTGCCCGCGCCGCCGTCATCCCGGACGCCTGCCCAAACGCCTGAAGGACCGACCGCCCATGCCCGAACCCGTCATCGCCCCCTACGGCACCACGCGCGCCGGCGCGAAGGTGCGGCGGATCACCCTCGCGAACGCGGCCGGCATGTCGGTCAGCCTGCTCGACTATGGCGGCATCGTCGACGAACTCCTCGCCCCCGACCGCCGCGGCCGCCTCGCCAATGTCGTGCTGAGCTGCCCCACCCTCGCCGACTACGAGACGAAAAGCCCCTATTTCGGCGCGCTCGTCGGCCGCTACGCCAACCGCATCGCCGGCGCCGCCTTCACCCTCGACGGCGTCCGCCACACCCTGCCGGCCAACGAGGGCGCCAACACCCTGCATGGCGGCCCGGCCGACGGCCCCGCGCCCAATTTCAGCCACCGCGTGTGGGACATCGTCGCCGCCACCGGCAGCGCCCTCACCCTCCGCCTGCACAGTCCGGACGGCGAGAACGGCTTCCCCGGCGACCTCACCGTCTACGTCACCTACACGCTGACGCCGGACAACACGCTCCGCCTCGACTATGCCGCCCGCGTCGCCGGCCGCGCCACGGTGCTCAACCTGACCAACCACGCCTATTTCAACCTCGCCGGCGGCGGCACGGCGCTCGACCACGAAATCGCCGTCGCCGCCGCGCGCTACCTCCCGCCCGATGCGGCGAACATCCCGACCGGCGCCATCGCCCCCGTCGCCGGCACCTGGCTCGACCTCACCCGCCAGCAGCGAATCGGCCCCGCCCGCGCCGGGCTCGACCACTGCTTCGTGCTCGACAAGCCCGAAGGCGTCATCGGCCCCGCCGCCCTCCTGCGCGACCCCGCCTCCGGCCGCGTCCTCGCCGTCGAGACCACCGAGCCCGCCGTGCAGGTCTACGCCGCCGGCAAGCTCGACCTGCCGCCCTACGGCCCCGGCGACGGAATCGCCCTCGAAACCCAGCATTTCCCCGATTCGCCGAACCGCCCCGCCTTTCCCTCCACCAGGCTCGACCCCGGCGAAGCCTTCCGTTCCAGCACCGTCTGGCGCTTCACCACCGACCAGGCGAGAACATGACGAGAACAAATGGTTAATAAATTCTTACCAAACGTGTTGCCGATATGTTCTCTTCATGCAAAACTCATCCTCGACGGGCAACCCGGCGCCCGCTAGACTAATTTCGCGCTCCGGTTGCATCACGCCGGCCCGCCCAACACGCTTCAGGAGTTACCGATGGAAAAGAACAAGGCACTCGACGCCGCCCTGGCCCAGATCGAGCGCGCCTTCGGCAAGGGCTCGATCATGCGCATGGGCTCGCGCAGCGAATCCGAGGCGATCGACGTCATTTCCACCGGCTCGCTCGGGCTCGACCTCGCCCTCGGCATCGGCGGCCTGCCCCGCGGCCGCGTGATCGAGATCTACGGCCCCGAATCCTCGGGCAAGACCACCCTCGCCCTGCACGCCGTGGCCGAGGCGCAGAAGCGCGGCGGCACCTGCGCCTTCGTCGACGCCGAGCACGCGCTCGACCCGATCTACGCCCGCAAGCTCGGCGTCGATGTCGACAACCTGCTGATCTCCCAGCCCGACACCGGCGAACAGGCGCTCGAAATCGCCGACACCCTGGTCCGCTCCGGCGCGATCGACGTCCTCGTGGTCGACTCCGTCGCCGCCCTCGTCCCCCGCGCCGAGCTCGAGGGCGAGATGGGCGACAGCCATGTCGGCCTGCACGCCCGCCTGATGAGCCAGGCGCTGCGCAAGCTCACCGGCTCGATCTCGCGCTCGAAAACCCTGGTGATCTTCCTCAACCAGATCCGCCTCAAGATCGGCGTCATGTTCGGCAACCCCGAAACCACCACCGGCGGCAACGCGCTGAAATTCTACGCCTCCATCCGCATGGACATCCGCCGCATCGGCTCGATCAAGGACCGCGAGGAAGTCACCGGCAACCAGACCCGCGTGAAGGTGGTCAAGAACAAGCTCGCCCCGCCCTTCCGCCAGGTCGAGTTCGACATCATGTACGGCGAGGGCATCTCCAAGGTCGGCGAACTGCTCGATCTCGGAGTAAAGGCCGGCATCGTCGAGAAATCCGGCGCCTGGTTCTCCTGCGACAGCCAGCGCATCGGCCAGGGCCGCGAGAACGCCAAACAGTTCCTCCGCGACAACCCCGACGTCGCCGCCTCCATCGAACAACGCATCCGCGCCCAGGCCAACCTCGTCGAAGCCGCCATGATCACCGACGAAACCGAAACCGAAGCCGCCGATTAATTTGCTCCTGCCCCGGCGGCGCCCCAGCGCCGCCGTCCCCGCCCGAGTAAAGCCACGGGAATGACGGCTATTGGGGGGAAAGCGGAATGGCCGGTTTCGAACGGCAACGGAGGAAAGCGGCAATCCGCGTGGCTACTCGGACCCGAGATACACTCCTCAGAATGGGATTTCATCATCTGGGTCTGAGGGGGTTGTGTCCCCTTGATGCACCTTCGTTTGAGGCACGCTTACAGTTTTACTGGACGGTGCTGGAAGCGACTTCTGTGGCGGCGCTAGCCTTGACGTCGCTTCGTCCTCGCTCTGCTTATCTAAGCCGATAAGACGCATAATGTTGGTGATCGCGGCATGACCTTCAGAAGCGGTAGTGGCCACATTCGCTGTAACGGTGGAAAGACCTACGACAACGCAGCTCAGCACCGCCATTGTTTTGCCGAAGCTAAGGCGCGGTTTTTCAATCTCTGTCGTTAATTCATCAAGCTTGTTGTTTAATGCTTGTTTTCTTGAGATTGGGAGGTCAGATTCGTTGATAACATGACGTAATCGTGAGATGTGATGTTGGATTATAGTCTTCGTGTTTCCAATCAATAAAACCGAATCGGAATTACGAGAGCGTCGCCCGCGCACGCGAATCCGCGCCACTTCTCCCTGAACAGCAAGCTCAAAACGACTATAAAAACTATAGAAATCTGTGTTTTCATAAAATACTGGCGGACTAGGAAGAGCTGTGATCCCGCACTCTACCGCAACGCTATAAACCGAAGCCATATATTGTGACTTTATGGATTGAAAGAACGAACTTGATCGTTGATCATCATCTAAAATGATATTCATTTTACTGTGAATTCTATTCTCAAATTCAACAAAACATTTTTCGTCATCTTCTGGAAGATTATCATAATCTTCGTCAGAAATCAGCTGATCCATTGTTTCCTTCTTCCAATCGTTCCATCGGCTGTTCTATAATTAGGTCGTAGCTTCATAAGCTCGCAGCCATAGCGGAGATAGCGGAACTGAAGCCGCTTCGCCCTCCCTGCATACCGGGAATGTATGTTTCCAGAAAGGCTGGAAGCGGCGCCCTATGCCCTGGATGGGTCGTTTCCTGCCGTCACAAAGCCCCTCATCCTTCTATATCACCGCCCCCACAGGCGCAAAAATCCTTGCCCACCCCCGCCCGTCCGTGTTCCTGTTCCGTTCATGGACCTCGCCACCCGCTTCCGCGCCATCATCGACGGTTTCTGCCAGGCCGTCGCCCTGCGCGGGGCGGCGCGAAATCTGGCGCCTGACACGCGCGCCCTTTTGCTCCTCCTCTGGACCCGCCTGCGCCGCGCCGCCGCCCGCTTCGCCGTCCTCGCCGCCGGCGCGCCGCCGCCCCGGCCGCGCGCGCCGAAACCC
>NZ_JFHO01000081.1:0-39321 GCF_000724705.2 Acidiphilium sp. JA12-A1 | reverse complement strand
CTGACCCATTTGCTCAAACATCGCCTTTGCAATTGCTGGAATCGCTTCCTCGGCAGACAGGAGAACAAGCAATGCTGAGACGTTCGCGCAGCCCTTGGCGGCAACGATGCCAAATTCCGCCGCGTGCCCCCGCAACGCGTTGATCGCCTGGGTTCGTTGATTCACCAAGAGTTCCCGGTGCTTCACGATGATTGCTGCCGCTTGCTCATCCACCGATTTGACCGGAACCGTGCGCATGGTCGGGCGGGATGCTGCCTCACTGATCGCTTCTGCGTCGTTGCGATCATTTTTACTCCGCTTCACGAAGGGCTTCACATATTGCGGTGGGATCAACCTGACCCGGTGGCCCATACCGCCCAACACCCGCCCCCAGTGGTGCGAGCCTGCGCAAGCTTCAAGAACCACCTCCGTCGGAGCCAATTTGACGAAGAACGGTTCAACCTGAGCCCGCCTGATCTCGCGCCGCAGTAACGGGCGCTCCTGGTCATCGACCCCATGGATCGTAAAAACATGCTTGGACGTGTCTATAGAAATCCGCTTAAATTCCATTGGGCGGCCCTTTCATTAGGTTCGTTGTTCGACCCTATTGGCACATTGGATGCCGTTGGGCCGTCCACCCCAACAGAATTCTACGTCAGCGGGAATCACCCATCGATTCAAACAGGCCAAAAAACGCCCTTAAAGGAAAAGACGTTGCGGCTGTCGCGCCCCTTTCGACCTAACCGGCATCTAATAGTTCGCCCAGAAGCCGATTGGGAAAGCGGCGCTTCTGAATGATTGCATAGAACGTCTCCGTAACCTCTGGTATCCGGCAGTGCTCAACGAGGACGCCGGCATCCAGTTCGTCACGAACGACGATCGGCGGCACAAGGGTGACGCCCTCTCGCTCGCGAGCCAGCAAGCGTAGCATTGCCATGTCATCGACCTCGGCGAGGATCGTGGGTCTGACCCCGGCCAACTCGAGGACGCGGTCGAACGCGACACGTATATCGCTATCGAGGCTGGGTAAGAGGATTGGTTCCGACTTTAGATCATCCGGAAACCTGAACTTGCGCCTGGTTCGACGCGGGCGGCCCACCAGGCTGACAGGCTGCTCGTTGAGCAAATGATTACGCAGCGAGGATCGCGCGTCCCGCGGCGCAGCGCTGTTTGCCAGAACCACATCGACTGCGTGGGCTTCCAACTGGGCGAGTAGATCGCGGATGTTTCCAGATCGAACGATCAGTTCGACATCCGATCGTCCGACCAACGGTCGGAGGAACTCAAGTTGGAAATTCCGCGACAGGGTCGTCAGCGCGCCGACCCGAAGAACCTGCCGGGTGGCCAGGGGCTGTCCGCGCAAGGTGCTCATGAGTTCGTCACCCGTCTTGAACACCGTGTCGGCGTAGTCGAGCGTGATCCGGCCGGCTTCCGTCAGCACGAGCTTTCTGCCCGCACGCTCGAAAAGCGGATGCCCCATCTGATGTTCGAGCTTCTGAATTTGAACGGAAAGAGCCGATTGAGACAGGTTCATGAGCTCTGCTGCTCGTGTGAGGCTCCCCTCATGAGCCACCGCCCAGAAGTATCGTAGGTGATTGTAGTTCAGATCCCTCATAACGTTCTATTAAAGCGAATGAAATTGCAGAAACAATGAATTTTTTCCGGATTTCATAATCGGATACGACCCTGCCCGAACAGTTTTTGCCTTTGAAGGGGATTTTCGTGCAGCTATTTTTCGCGCCGATGTTGGCGCCCGTTCCGTTGCTCCTCGCAGGAGCAACCGGATTCCTCGATTGTGGTTGTCGGCCCAAACTGGCCCCCTCATTGGCTGAAGCCGCTTCGCTCCTCGCATTGCTTGCAGCGATCTCATCAGCGATTGGCCTGATACTCTTGGGCGCGGGCGACAGTCCCGTCGTCGGGCTTCGAGGCGTCGGTCTCTGTACCCGAGTTGATGCAGTCAGTGCGTCCATGCTGGTTTTAGTCACTTTCGTCGGCTGGATCGTCGTCCGTTATGCGCGGACCTACCTGGACGGAGAGGCCCGCCAGGGTGCTTTCACCGGCTGGCTTTGCCTGACGCTGGCATCTGTGGTGCTCCTGGTCACCGCCGGGAACCTGTTCCAACTGGTGATCGCCTGGATCGCCACCAGCCTCTTCCTGCACAGGCTTCTGCTCTTCTATCCGCAGCGGATTGCCGCGCAGCGCGCGGCGCGAAAGAAATTCATCACAGCCCGACTCGGCGATGCCGCGCTTCTGGGCGCCGCTTTCCTGCTGGTCGCTGCGTATGGAACATTCGACATAGGGGCTATCCTTGCGGCTGCGCGGTCAGGTTCGGGCGGAGGGCTAGCCATCGCCGCCGCGGGCCTTCTGGGGATCGCCGCCGTGCTCAAGTCGGCTCAGTTTCCTGTTCATGGCTGGCTTACCGAAGTCATGGAGACGCCCACGCCGGTGTCAGCGCTCCTCCACGCCGGTGTCGTCAACGCCGGCGGCTTCTTGTTGATCCGCTTTGCAGAGGTCATGCTGCTGGCGCCGGGCATGCTCGCGGCGCTCGTCGTGATCGGCGGATTCAGCGCGCTCTTCGGCAGTCTGGTCATGCTGACGCAGCCCGCGGTCAAGACTTCGCTCGCCTGGTCTACCGTCGCCCAGATGGGATTCATGATCCTGGAGTGCGGCCTGGCTCTCTTCCCCCTGGCGCTGCTGCACATCGTGGCGCATTCGCTCTACAAGGCCCATTCCTTCCTCGCTTCCGGCGGTGCCGTTGAGCGTGTGGCTGCAATCCGCAGGCCGGGCCCGGTCGCCATCCCGAAGGCTGGCGCCGTGGCGCGCGCCTTTCTGTCGGCGCTCGCCATCTACGTCTTCGTCGGCGCTTGCTTCGGCTTCGAACACAAGTCTCCTCAGGAGATCGCGCTCGGCGCGATTCTGATCTTCGGCGTCGCTTACATGCTGGCCCAAGGATTCGCTGACGCGGCGCCCCGCGCGCTCACTCAGCGCACGGTGGCCTATGCCGTGGCGACCTCATTCGGCTACTTCGCTCTGCAGTGGTCGGCGATCTCGATCACCGCGAATGTCCTGCCGGTGCCGCCGCACCCCGGTCCGCTGGAATGGGCGCTGATAGCACTGACGGTCGCAAGCTTTGGTCTCGTTGCCGTCTTGCAGGCCATGTTTCCGCTCTGGGCCTATCACCCCGCCGCCGCTGGGCTGCGAGTGCATCTCTCGAACGGGTTCTACGCCAACGCGATCTTCGACCGGCTAATCGGCGGTTGGTCTGTGCGCAACCCATCCTAACCGACCAGGAAGAACGACCATGACCAACAAAATTCCTTCATCCTGGCCCAACCCTCAGGCATTGACGATCGCCATGGATCGCGCCGCCCGGGCGATACCGCCGGCCTGGCCTCTGGCGTCGAGCGTCGCGGTCAATCCGTTTCTGGGGCAAACCGAGGAGCCACTCGCCAAGGTCGGCGCCCGGCTCGCTCGGGTCGCTGGCGCTCGCGTCACCATGCCCCGGCGCTGGTATGCTCAGAAGATCGCAGCCGGCGTAATCAGCGAAGCTGATCTCGAGGCGGCGATAGCGAGCGCGCCGGTCGGCTCGCTCTCGGTCGATGTATCGACTCTCAAATCCGCAGCTAACGCAGAAGCGCTGCCGCCGAAAGCCCTTCCGACGATCGCCGAACTCGCGGCGTACGCATCTGGCATCGATTGGCCGGGTATCATCGCCGAACGCTTCGGAGCCTGGGCCGCCGGCTATTTCGACGAAGGACAGGCGCTGTGGGCTGCTCCGAAGGGGAAGCGCGCCTACGCCGCCTGGAGGGCGGTTGCCGCCCACGACCTCACGCCCGAAATCGCCGGCCTTCGGGACTTCGCCCTCAATGTATCGGAGGCGCCAGAAACCGCGTTGGCGATAGTCGAACGGGTCGTTGCTCGGCTTGGCCTCCCTGCGGATGCGGCCGAAACCTATTTCCATCAGATGCTCATGACGCTTGGGGGATGGGCGCACTACGCCCGCTACAAGCTTTGGCAGGCCGAGCTCGCGGGCGGCGCGGACGAGACGATCACGGACTTCCTCGCGATCCGGCTGATCTGGGAAGAAGCGCTCTTTCTGCAGTATGATGCTGAGATCGCCGCCGCGTGGCGTGGCGTCCGGACGGCGCATGCGGCGCCTGTTGAGCCGACTCGCGATATTGCAATCGATGCCATCCTTCAGGCGGCTGCCGAACATGCCGCCCAGCGCGCGTTGGCCCAAACGCTGGCGGAGCATTCACCGCACGCGCTCAATGACCGGCCCGCGCTCCAGACCGCCTTTTGCATCGACGTTCGCTCGGAGGTCTTTCGCAGGGCGCTCGAGAGCATGGATCCCCGAATCCAGACGATAGGCTTTGCGGGCTTTTTTGGTCTGACGACCTCGCACCGGCGCTTCGCCTCTGACGTCGAGGAAAGGCGGCTGCCTGTTCTGCTCAATCCCGCACTCAGGTCGTACTCTGGCGGCCTGGATGCCCACGCGAAGGATCAGTCCACGCGTGTAAAGACGCGCGCAAGACGCGCCTGGGGCCGGTTCAAGCTCGCCGCAGTCTCCTCCTTCGCCTTCGTCGAGGCGACCGGTCCCGTTTATGTGGGCAAGCTCCTGACGGATGCGTTGGGATTGCAAGTCTCCCCGCCGCCAAGCGACCCGTCGCCTCGACTCGATCCCGCTCCTGACCTGGTGACTCGGGTTGAGACTGCAGAGACCGTGCTGCGCGCGATGTCCCTGACGCGCGATTTCGCGCGGCTTGTTCTGTTCGTGGGTCACGGCGCAAATGTCGTGAATAATCCTCACGCCAGCGCGCTGCATTGCGGAGCCTGCGGCGGGTATTCTGGTGAGGTCAACGCCAGGCTGCTCGCGTCGCTTCTGAACGATGCGGAGGTGAGAGGGGAACTCTCGCGGAATGGTATCGAGATTCCAGACGACACGCACTTCGTGGCGGCCCTGCACGATACCACGACTGACGACGTGACCCTCTATCTCGATGATCATCCCTCCGCCGCCCACAGGGGCGACCTCGAGCAGGCGAGACTCTGGCTCACATCGGCGGGCAAGATTGCGCGAACCGAGCGCGCCCTCCGCTTGCCCCGCGCCGCAAGCGATGCCTCTCTTCCCAAGAGAGGCCGCGACTGGTCCGAGACCCGGCCGGAATGGGCGCTCGCGGGATGCCAAGCCTTCATCGCCGCTCCGCGCAGGCGCACTGCCGGCAAAAGCCTGGGAGGCCGGGCCTTCCTGCATGATTACGACTGGAAGCAGGACAAGAGCTTCAGCGTTCTTGAGTTGATCTTGACAGCTCCGGTCGTCGTGGCGAGCTGGATCAGCTTGCAATATTATGGTTCGACCGTGGCGCCCGACGTGTTCGGGGGCGGCAACAAGCTCCTGCACAACGTCACCGGCGGGATCGGCGTGGTCGAGGGTAACGGCGGGCTCTTGCGCGTCGGCCTGCCTTGGCAATCGGTCCATGACGGCGAGCGTTACGCGCACGATCCGCTGCGTCTGTCGGTCTGCATCGAGGCGCCGCGTGAGGCGATGTCGGAGATCCTTGGCCGGCACGCTGACGTGCGGGCGCTGTTTGACAACGGCTGGCTACATCTGTTCGCCCTCGATGAGGCTGGGCGCATGGCCTGGCGCTATGCAGGCGATCTTCAGTGGTCGGCGATCGGAAACCTGGATGCTCCTGCCGCGTCGCAGCGTCTCAAGGTGTCGGTCTGACGCCATGCCTGGACAGCCCTCAGCGCGAATTCAGGTCTGGAGCCAAGATCATGACCCGGGCCATAAACCATCTCGCCACGTTGGAGTTGGATACTATTCACTGACGCCACGGGTACGCCGATGGCGTTACACTCCTTCGGCGGTTGGAAGGTCTCGCTATGCGGCGACCACCACGTGCACGGCCGCGGAAGCGCGTGCTTTTACATCAAGCTCAAGATGGCCACGGCGCCGCAGGCCCACTGGCCTCCGTGTGCCAACGCCGAATTCATGTTGCCGACGACCTCGTGACGCTGCCCTCGGCGTGGCGCAGCGCGGCCCGGATCGCCGACCCGGGCCGCCTTCGTTCAGCTGACCGCCCGCCAGCCTCCCGTCCGTGATGATTCGATGGCGGCATCGACGACTTTCTGCACCTCCCAAGCCTCGCGGAAATCCGGTCCCCGTCGGGCGCCGCCGGCGATCGCGTCAAGAAACTCGGCCATTTCGATCGTCTTGAGATCGTTGAAGCCGAGTTGATGCCCGGGCGCCACGCAGAACTGCCCGTAAGGCGGGTGAGCCGGCCCGGTCTCGATCCGGGTGAAACCCGCCCGCGCCGAATCGCCCCCCGCGCGACAGAACAGCAGCTCGTTCAGCCGCTCCTGGGTAAACACCAGCCCCCCCTTCGAGCCGCTGATCTCGAAGCCGAGCTGCATCTTCCGCCCCGTCGCCACCCAGTTTGCCTCGATCGAGCCACCGTAGCCGCGCGCGAAGCGCAGAGTGAGCCGCGCGATATCGTCCACCAGAACTGGCCGCCGCTCCGCTGCCCCCGGTGCGACAGGGCGCGTCTTTACCGCAGTTTCAAGTGTTGCGTTCACTTCGGCGATCGGGCCGAGCAGGTAGCGCGCCATGCCGATGATGTGACTGCCGATATCGGCGATCGCGCCGGCCCCGTTGGACGGATCGGTGCGCCAGCTATGCGGCTGGTCCGGGTCGGCCATGTAATCCTCGGCGTGGATGCCGCGAAACCCGGTGATCTCGCCGAGTTCCCCGGCCTCGATCATCGCCCGTGCATGTTTCAGCAGTGGATTCTTGATGTAATTGAACCCGGCTTGGGTCACCACGCCGGCGGTCTCGGCGGCGCGCGTCATCTCCTCCGCCGTCGCCGCGTCCGGCGCGATCGGCTTCTCGCAGTGAACATGCTTGCCCGCCGCGATCGCTTCCAGCGCCATCTCCCGGTGGAACGCGTTCGGCGCGGTGATTGAGACGATCTCCACATCCGGCGCAGCCACCACCCGCCGCCAGTCGCTCTCATGCCGCGCGAAGCCGAACTGCGCCGCCGCCGCGGCTGCTGCCCCTGTATCGACATCGCAGACGACGCGCAGGGCGGGACGTAGCGCACCTGGCAGGATTCCGGCGGCGGCGCGCCAGGCTATTGCGTGCGCCTTGCCCATGAAGCCGGTGCCGATCAGACCGATGCCGATTTCCCGCATGGCTTCAGACCCGGACCGCGCGGCCGGTCAACGCCGATTCCAGCGCGCAATCGGCAAGCCGCAGCGCCTGGCGGCCGTCGCGTGCGGTCACCGGCATCGGCGCGCCGGCTTCGACTGCCGCGCGGAACATCTCGAACTCGGTGCGATAGGCGTCGGCATAGCGTTCGAGAAAGAAGTTCAGCAGCGGCTCGCGCGCGTCGGTCACCGCACTACTCCAGCGCCGCACCGTGGTCGGGCGCAGGTTATCGTTCATCAGCATCCCCGCCGAGCCGAACACCTCGAAGCGCTGGTCATAGCCATACACGGCGGCGCGGCAGCAATTGATGTGGCACTGCCGGCCGGACTCCGTGCGCAGGTTGACCATCACCGTGTCGAAGTCGCCAATTTCCGCCAGGTTCGGATCGATCAGCCGGCTCGCCGTCGCCATCACCTCCACCGGTTCCTCGCCGAGCAGGAAGCGCGCCATGTCGAAATCATGGATCGTCATGTCCCGGAAAATCCCGCCGGAATGTTCGAGATAGGCGCGCGGCGGCGGCGCCGGGTCGCGGCTCGAGATGATCACCTGCCGCACCTCGCCGATTTCACCGGCGTCGATCGCGCGGCGCAGTTCCTGCGAGGCCGGATCGAAGCGCCGGTTGAACGCCAGCATCACCCGTCCATCGAGCCGCTCGACCTCGGCGACCGCCGCATCCGCCTTGGCGATGTCGAGATCGATCGGCTTCTCGCACAGCACGGCCTTGCCGGCGCGCACCGCGGCGAGCATGAGCGCGACATGCGTGTCGGTCGGCGTGCCGATCACCACGGCATCGACATCTGCGCGCGCCAGCACGGCTTCGGGATCGGTCGAGGCGGCGCCGCCAAGTTCCCGCGCGAGGTCCTCCGCCGCGCTTCCGAACGGATCGGCAATGGCAACGAGCTTCGCCTGCCGGTTGGCGGCGGCATTGGCGGCATGGATCCGGCCGATGCGGCCGGCGCCGAGAACGGCAACCCTCAACATTGAAGACACTCCGGGTTCTGGGGCCGCGGCCCCGGGTTCGAGAGACCGCGCCGGCGCCGGCGCGGCAGGTTCATGCACCGGCCGGCGCGGCCGCATACCCGATCGCCGCGCGGTTGACGACGAGCGCGGGGTCGAGCCGCCCGGCGAAATGGTCGAGAATGTTGCGCGCTGCGGCGAGCGACATCCGCATCGCGCATTCCTGCGTCAGTCCGGCCACATGCGGCGTCAGCAGCACGCGTTCGTTGTCGAGCAGTCCCCGGCCCGGGTGTGGCGGTTCCTCAGTGAACACGTCGAGCCCGGCGCCGGCGAGGCGGCCGGCGCGCAGCGCCTCATCGAGTGCCGCGTCATCCACCAGCCCGCCCCGCGCCGTGTTGATCAGGAAGGCGGAAGGCTTCATCCGCGCGAGCTCGGTCGCGCCGATTACCGGGGCCTGTCCCGCGCGCGGGATGTGCAGCGACACGAAATCCGCTGCCGCCAGCGCCCCGCCCAGATCGTCCGCCGGAACGGCCCCGGCATCGCGGATTGCCGCCGGATCGGCCATCGGATCACGCACCATGACCTGCATCTCGAAGGCCTGCGCCATCTTCGCCACGATCCGGCCAATCCGGCCGAAGCCGATCACCAGAAGGCTCTTGCCGGCGATGTCTCCCGCCTCGCGGCTGTCACGGCGATGCCATTCGCCCGCCCGCGTCGCCCGGTCGTAATCCGGCAGGCGGCGGGCGAGGGCGAGAATCATCATGAGCGCATGTTCGGCCACCGAGCGGGAATTGACGTCGCCAACCAAGGAAAGCGGAATCCGGCGCGCGTTCAGCGCCGGGACATCGACCGAATCATACCCCACCCCATGCCGAGAGACGATGCGTAGCTGAGGTGCGGTCGCAATCACCTCCGCTGGCATCGGTTGCGTGCGAATCAGCACTGCGTCGGCCCGAACGATCAGCTTCGCGTAGGACTCGAGTGAAACCTCATCGACCACGTCCAGCGTGATGCCCTCCGCCGCCCGCAGCGCATCGATCCCGGCCTCGTGAATCCGTCCGGCGACAAGAACATGCGGCATGTCAGGACTCTCCCGCGCCGGCGGTGAGGCGCCGTGTCGTCTCCACGCTCGCGCGCGCGGCATCGGCCAGCAGCCGCACATCGTTCGACACGGTGACGAGATCGAACCCCCACCCGATCGCCTTCGCCGCATAGGCAGGCGAGCCATTGTGCAGGCAGGCGCGGATGCCCGCCTGGTGCGCCGTGTCCAGAATTGTGCCGATCGCCTCGACGAGTTCCGGTTCCACCCGGTCAAATCCGGTCGGAAAACGCCGTCCGGTCAGGCCAAGCGTGAGGTCGGCCGGCCCGATATAGACACCATCGAGCCCGGGCGTTGCCACAATCTCGGCGAGATTGGCGAAGGCCTCGGCGGTTTCGATCATCGCCAGGCAGATCATCTCCCGGTCGGCCTCGCGCCCATAATCGGCGCCGGCGGAGAAATTCGCCCTGGTCGGGCCGAAGCTGCGCGTCCCGACGGGTGGATAACGGACATAGGACACCAGCCGCTCGGCATCCTCGCGCGTGTTCACCATCGGGCAGATCACGCCATAGGCGCCGGCGTCCAGCGCCTTCATGATCCAGGTCGGATCAAGCCATGGAACGCGCACAAGTGGCGTTACACCGCTAGCCTGCATCGCCTGCAGCATCGTTGTCGCCACCTCGTAGCCGACCAACCCGTGCTGGAGGTCGATCGTGATCGAGTCGTATCCCTGCGCCGCCATGATCTCGGCAGTGAATGGACAGCCGATTGATAGCCAGCCATTGATCGCAGCCCCGCCCGCGCGCCATGTGCGCAACACATTGTTCGGGATCATTGCCGGCTACCAGTCATCGCAACGTTTCTTGCGATGCCGCATCCGCACGCTATAGTGGCAGCTGACCGGACTGCGTCGCCGTACTGCATGCCCTGACTTTGGAGGCAGGACGAAGGCGCCATGGGCGGCGGGCACGTGCGGATCGATCGGATCATCGGAAGGCGGTTCCTCGTCTTGTTGTGCCGATTGTGGTCATGGTGTGACACAGAAAACATATTGCCGAAAAATATAATCTGCAACAAAAATTCCAAACCGATTCCGTCTTCCCATACGGGCATCGGTGTCCGGTCGCGAACGAAACCAGTGAAGCGGAGAGTGGGTGAATGGTCAGGGGTAAGTCGACGTCCGGCAGCGGACTGCCGGAGAACTATGAGGGCATCGTCAATCTCATCACCGCGCAATATCCCAACCTTTCTTCGGGGTTTCAGAAAATCGCCCGTTTCGTCACACAAAATCCCAATGTCGTCGCGCTCGAATCGATCAGTGTCATCGCGCTGCGGTGTGACACCCATGCTTCCAGCCTGGTCCGTTTCGCCCAGGAATTCGGCTATTCCGGGTTCAAGGAATTGCAAGCCGTGTTTCAGACCCGGCTTGCCACGGCGGCGCCGGGGTTCCGCGAGCGGGTCAAGGCCCTGGATGGCGAACTGTCCCGCCATGCGCGCTCCGGCAATCTCGGTTACCTGCGCGATCTTGTAGTGCGCGACATAGCCGCCCTACAGGACCTGCTCGAACGCGTTCCCGAGGACACCCTCACCGGAGCGGCCCGCTTGATCACCGGGGCCGACACGATCTACATCGCCGGCCAGCTCCGCTCCGAACCCATCGCCCTGCTGCTGCGCTACCTGCTGACCATGCTGCACCGCCGCGTTGTCCTGCTCGATCCGGCGGGCGGCCTCGCGCAGGAAATGGCGGAAACAATGACGCGCGGCGACGTGCTCGTCGCCATCGCCTTCCGGCATTATGCGCAGGAGGTGGTGGCGATTTCCGAGCGCGCGGCCGCGAGCGGAACGCCCGTCATTGCTATTACCGATAGCCAGCTGTCGCCGATCGCCAAGGATGCAAAGGCGCTCTTCACGGTCCCGGAGGATGAATACTCGTTCGCGCGCACGCTCGCGGCGCCGATGTGCCTCGTACAATGCCTTGCGGTGGCGAGTGCGGCGATCCTTCAGCGCGGCCGAGATGAAATGCCACGTATCCCCACCGTCACCGAGAAGGATCGCAGCCGCGGTGCCGCCGGCCCGCGCCGCCGGCGCGCTGAAGGAACCTGACGCTTCCGGCGGCGGCATTGTTGCAATAAAGCTTGCAATATAAACTAATCGGCAATAAAAATTCTAAAGCCGCGTAGGTCGCTTGCCGAAGCCGCGGGATGGGAGGATTCTGAATGAAAGCCAAGCTGGCCATTGCCCCGATCGCCTGGACCAATGACGACCTGCCGGAACTCGGCGGTGACACGCCGCTCGAAACCTGCCTCGCCGAGAGTCGTGCCGCCGGCTTCATTGGCGTCGAAAATGGCCGCAAGTTTCCAAGAGATGCTCCGTCTCTACGGGCAAAGCTGGGCGCTTTCGGTCTTTCTCTCGTCGGCGGCTGGTATTCCGGAACGGTGTTGGACGCACCCGACGATCTCGTAGCCGAGCGTGAGCAGGCCGCCGCTCAACTCGCCTTGTTTCGAGAGCTCGGTGCCTCCTGTCTCGTTTATGGCGAAACGGCCGGCACGCTGCAGAATCGCCGCAACGCCCCGCTCGCCGGCCGCCGTGTGTTAGCGGAGGATGCGTTTCCCGCCTATGGGCGGCGCCTGACTCGCTTTGCCGAATACTGTGCGGAACAGGGCGTTCCGCTCGTCTTCCACCATCACATGGCCACCGCGGTCGAGACCGAGCGCGACATCAATCTGCTGATGGCCCATACCGGCGAGGCCGTCGGGCTGCTTTTCGATGCCGGGCATCTCCGCTTTGCCGGCGGCGACATGTTCCGCGTGCTGACGAAACATGGCAGGCGAATCCGCCATGTTCACGTTAAGGATGTGCGAGAGCCAGTGATCGCGGGGCTCGACCGTACGCGGCAGTCCTTTCTGGATGCGGTCCTCGCTGGCGCCTTCACCGTGCCGGGCGACGGCTCCATCGATTTCGGACCGGTCATCCAGCGTCTTGCCGATTTCGGTTACGAAGGCTGGTTCGTCGTCGAGGCCGAGCAAGACCCGGCCAAGGCACCACCGGCGCGCTATGCGAAAATCGGCCACGACGCTCTCGCCGATGCGCTGCGTCGCGCCGGCTATTCTATTCAGGAGACCCGATGATGGCTCAATTGTCGGGAAAAATCGCGATTGTTTCCGGCGGCACCCAAGGGCTTGGCTTGGCGATCGCCCGGCTATTCGCCGAGCGCGATGCCGCCGGGTTGGTCACCTGTGGCCGCTCGCGTGAAAAGGGTGAGGCGCGGGCAAGGGAAATATCTGAAGCCACTGGCGCTCGGGTAATCTTCGTGCAAGCCGATCTCGGGCAGGTCGAGGATTGCCGAGCGGTCGTCGCCGCGGCCGACACCGCTTTCGGTCGGGTCGATGTCCTTGTCAACGCCGCCGCGATCACCGACCGTGGCACCATCATCGATACCTCCCCGGATCTGTTTGACCGCATGTTCGCCGTCAACGTCCGCGGACCGTTCTTTCTCATGCAGGATGCAATCCGGATCATGCGGCGAGAGAATACCGAAGGCACGATCGTCAATATCTGCTCGATGTCGGCGAAGGCTGGGCAGCCCTTCATTTCCGTCTACTGCGCCTCGAAAGGCGCGCTGGCGACCCTGACGCAGAACACCGCCTATGCACTCCTGCGCAACCGAATCCGCGTCAACGGCCTGAATATCGGCTGGATGGCGAGCGATGGCGAACACCGGGTTCAGACCGAATTCCACGGCGCCAGCGAGAACTGGCTGGCCGACGCCGCAGCGCAGCAACCCTTCGGCCGGCTGATCGACCCGACCGAGGTCGCGCGCGCGGTTGCCTTCCTCTCCAGCGCCGAATCCGGATTGATGACGGGGGCGATGGTCAACTTCGACCAGTCGGTCTGGAGTGCCTACGACTCGTCTCCGGGACCCGCGGCACCGCTCTGACGGTGGCGACTTTCGTCAGGGCGCGGGTGCCGGGCACCGAGTTAGTATTCGACCTCCAAAGTCTAGACCGCATGGTTGTCGCTAAAGTGCGAACTGAATAGTGTCACGTGAGGCGCGTAGCGGCGGTGTTCCGGCGCCAGCACGATCCGCCGCAGCGCAGTCTCGATCTTCGACTGAAAATGCAGCAAGGCCTGATTGCGTTCCACGCCGATCCACAGCGAAGTGACCCGGCCAACCTTCGCGAAGCAGCCCGCGCAGACAAGGATGAACGGAAGCCCCGGCGCGTGGATTGCGGCGAGCGCGTGGTCGATGTCCCAGGCCTGAAGCGGTAGGCTTCGCCGATGACGCGCAGTGTCACATGATATTTTGCGCCGCCACCTTCGCGACTTGATCGACGCCTACAACTTTGCCCAATGGCTCAAGACCCTAAAGGGTCTCATACCAAACGAATTCATCTGCAAACGATGGACGTCAGAGCCAAACGGGTTCATCATCACCCCAATCGACCAAATTCCGGGACTAAACACCTAGTCCAACGACAACTGACTAGATTCCTCATAATTGCGGGCGGGCAGATTCTCCCGGGTGTAAATTCGCAGTTCGGCATGCGACAGTGCCGGGGTGGAGGTGATCAGACCGCAGCGGTAAAGAAGGGTCTGCAAGCTACCTAGGGCCTGGCCACGCGGATTCTGATCAATCGCGTAATCCATTGTGCCGTCCTTGAGATAGATGATGTGATCGTCGGATAACTCGTGTCCGATCCAGAATGGACGCGGCATAGCCCCTTTCAGCGCATTCATGATGCCGATCGAGCCGGCGCCGGTATTGTAGACGCCGACAAGCGGCCCGAACGACAATGCCGCTCGCAGAGAACGCGCACAACGATCAGGGTCGTCGCGCGTATCCATTTCGATGATCTCGCAATGCAGGTGGGGGAAATCGCGCGATAGCGTCGTCTGGAAGCCTCCCATGCGCTCGACATGACCAGCCCAGTCGTGATGGGCACCGAGAACGGCGACCCGGGCACTCTGCCGGCAGCTGCGCCCGAGAAGATGGGCGGCAGTGGCGCCTGCCTGACGATTATCAATGCCAAGATAATCAGCTCCGGCGAGACCCGGCAGATCGGTCACGATCGTTACCACCTTCTGGCCGGCGGCCTGGATGGATTGGACCGCGGCACGGATCTCCGGTCGGTCCGGGACGGCGAGGATCATTCCTTTTCGTGCGTACGACGTCTCGGAAATGAGGCGCACGAAGCTTGCGGTATCGTCCACGGCAAGGATGTGCCGGTGCATGGCGATGCCACGATCCAGCATGGCGATACCGTCGCGGAAAGCCGCCCGAAGGCGGACGAAAAATGGTGAGTCGTTCTGCGGCAGGATCAGGTCAAGATGCGTGATCGGCCTGTAGGCTTCTGGCAGATCCCGGCGCACACCCATCTCGCGCGCGACCTGGATCACCCGTTCGCGCGCGGCATCTGAAACTGACTCACGCTCGTTGAAGACCCGGTCCACTGTGGCAATGCTTACACCCGCCACCCGCGCAATGTCGGCAAGGCGGGCGCGCGGCCGTGTCTTGCGGGAAGCTTGGGCTCCAGTCATGCGCGAGAGTGCGCCGCTGACGAAAAATCGTCAACAGCGCACGCGGCGTGCCCGTTCCAGAGCGCGTAAGAAGAGATGCCGGACCGCGCGGCAGGACTTGCCGAAGCGCTGCCGCAGGGAGGACATACGATGAAGATCGCACTTGATCCGTTCATGCACCGTCATCTTGGCCTGGAGGAACTACCCTTCAGAGTGAAGGAAATCGGCTTCGACTGGATCGAACTTTCCCCGCGGGGAGATTTTCTGGAATGGTTCAAGGCGCCGCGGGTGTTTCCGGAACGGGTGCGGGGCTTCAGGCGGGCGCTGAAAGAGGCCGGTGTGGGGATCGCCTCGCTGCTGCCGATGTATCGCTGGGCGTCGAATGACGAGGACGAGCGCAAGGCCGCGGTGCGGCACTGGAAGCGCGCCATCGAGATCTGCCTCGAACTGGAAGTCGACACGATGAACTCGGAATTCGGCCGTGGCCCACACCCTGACAAGGGGGCCTGCTATTGTTGCCATACCGGCTCGATGATCGAGGCCTGCGAAGACTCCTGGTGGCGTTCAATGGAGGAACTTGTGCCAGTGTTCGAGCGGGAAGGTATGAACCTTCATGTCGAGCCGCATCCGGAGGACTGGGTGGAAACCCTTCAGCCGGCAGTGGACATCATCCGCACGGTCAATTCGCCGCGGGTGCGATTTCTTTACTGTGCGCCGCACACCTTCTACTTTGGCGACAATACAGCGGCAATGCTGCGCGAATGCGCGGATGTGCTGGCACATGTGCATGTCGGCGATACATTCAATCACCGGGCCAGTTCGGGCCTGCGCTACATCGTCAACCCTCCCGGTTCGGCTGCGCGGGTGCACCAGCATCTCGATATCGGCCAGGGAGAGGTGCCATGGGACGAGTTCTTCGGCACGCTCGCGGAAATTGGCTTCGACGGCATCATGACCGCCTGCGTCTTCGCCTGGGAGGAGCGGGCCGATGCCTCTGGTCGCTTCATGCGCGCCGAAATGCAGCGCTACATCGACAAATTCTGGAAACGGGAGCTCTGAAATGACCCTACGGATTGGTGTTATCGGGACCGGCGCGATCGGGCGCGACCACATGCGGCGGATCAACCAGACCTTGTCTGGCGCCAAGGTGACGGCCGTGTCGGATGTCAATATCGAAAGTGTCCGCACCGCGCGGGCGGATCTTGCGCCCGAGGCTGAGGTCGTTGGCTCCGGCGAGGAAGTGGCTGCATCTGCTTGCGTCGATGCCGTGGTGGTAACGTCGTGGGGCGCGACCCATGAACAATACGTCCTGGCCGCCATTGCGGCGGGCAAGCCGGTCTTCTGCGAGAAGCCACTGTCGACGACGGCGGCGGGCGCCGGGCGTATCGTCGAGGCCGAAACCGCCTTCGGCCGCCGCCTCGTGCAGGTGGGCTTCATGCGCCGCTACGATGCGGGCTACCGCATGCTGAAGGCGGTCGTCGAGAACGAGATCGGCCGGCCCCTGATGGTGCATGCAGCGCACCGCAATCGGTCCGTGCCGGAGCAGTATATCACGCCAATGGCGATCCAGGACACGCTGATCCACGAAATTGATGTCCTGCGCTGGCTTCTCGACGATGACTACGTCTCCGCGCAGGTCATCTCTCCACGTCGGACACGGCATGCACATGCGAGGGTCGAGGATCCACAGATCGTCCTCCTGGAAACCAAAAGTGGCATCCGGATCGATGTCGAGATCTTCGTCAACTGCCGCTACGGCTATGACATCCAGTGTCAGGTTGTGGGTGAGGAAGGTCTCGCCAGCCTGCCAGACCCAATGGCGGTCGTGATGCGCAAGGACGCAAAGTTGCAGAGCGCGATCATGACCGACTGGAAGGATCGATTCATCAACAGCTACGATCTCGAGTTGCAGGATTTCATCAAGGCGGCGGCGCGGGGAACCGCATCCGGCCCGACGGCCTGGGACGGATATGTCGCCGCGGTCTCCTCGGATGCCTGTGTAGAGGCGCAGAGCCGGCCTGGTTCGATCGTGCCGATTTCGCTGCCCGCGCGGCCTGCTCTTTACAACTGAGGTTTCTCATGCGCTTCGCACTCAATCACATTGCAACACCGAAACTTTCTCTTGCCGATTTCCTCGGTCTTGCGCGCCGCCTCGGGATGCCGGCGATCGAGATCCGCAACGACCTTCCGGATGTCGTCGGCACGATGCCGGCCGGCGCCGTCAGGGCTGCGGCCGTAGCATCCGGGGTCGATATTCTTTCGATCAATGCGCTTTACCCCTTCAATGTCTGGTCGGGGGACGTGCCTGCGCGCGCGCTTGCACTTGTGGATTATGCGCAGGCCTGTGGTGCGCGGGCGCTCGTCATGTGCCCGTTGAACGATGGCACGCCGGTGCCGCATGGCGATCTGGTCGCTGCCCTGCGCGAGTTGGTGCCGATCCTGCGCCAATATGGCATTACTGGTCTGGTCGAGCCGCTGGGCTTTCCTGTCTCATCGTTGCGGACGAAACGGGAGGCGATCGAGGCAATCAGGGAAGCCGGCGCCAGCGATGTCTGCAAGTTGGTGCACGACACATTCCATCATCACCTCGCCGGCGAGAGGGAATTTTTCCCGGAGTACACTGGCCTTGTCCATATTTCGGGCGTCAGGGAAGCTGATCTGGCTTTGAACGACATGCTGGATGCTCACCGCGCGCTCGTCGATGAGATGGATCGTCTGAACAATATCGGTCAGCTCCGCGCCCTCGCGACCGGTGGCTATGCGGGCGCGGTGAGCATCGAGCCCTTCGCGCGTTCGGTGCATGATGATCCTGATCCGGAAGCGGCGCTCCGCGCCAGCTTTGCTCATGTCGCTCAGGGGATAGCTTGAGGTGCTTTGCCGCGTCGTGCGCTGATCGCGAAAATTTTTTTATCAACTGGCAAGTATTTGCTTGACGCAGGCGTGGCTGAGTGATTTTTTGCATAAACAATAAAGTTGCAAAAATATTTGCGGGCGTAGCATGGTGCGGCCTGCGTGAGAGGGAGGGTATGAGGATGAGGACGATCTGGACGGGTATGCTTGCGGGCCTGCTGGGTGGTGTAGCGCTTGGCTGTGTTTCGCTGGCGGGGATGACGGGGACGGCGGTGGCGAAGGCGCCGGAATACACGTTTGCGATGATCACGCACGCGCAGCCTGGGGACACGTTCTGGGACATCATTCGCAAGGGTGCGGAAGCGGCGGCGAAGAAGGACCATGTGAAGCTGGTCTATCTGAACAACCCGAACGCCTCGGGCGAGGCGCAGCTGATCACGAACGTGACGCAGCAGCATGTGGACGGGATCGCGGCGACGCTCGCTTTCCCGGACGCCGAGGATCCCGCGCTGGCGCAGGCGGAGAAGGCGGGAATTCCGGTCGTCGGCTTCAACGCGGGCACGAGTGAGTGGAAGAAGGCCGGCATGATGATGTATGTCGGCCAGGACGAGACGATCGCCGGCGAGGCGGTGGGTGATCGTCTCAATGAGCTTGGCGCGAAGAGCGTGGTCTGTGTCGACCAGCAACAGGGCGCGATCCAGCTCGAGGCGCGCTGCGACGGCATCAAGAAGACGTTCAAGGGCAAGATGTCGGTGCTGTACGTGAACGGCTACGATATGGCCGGCGCGCAGTCTCGGATTGTCGCGAAGCTGCAGCAGGACCACGCCATCGACTATGTGGTGACGCTGGGTGCGCCGTTTGCGCCGACGGCGATCCAGGCTGTGAAGATGGCTAACAGCAAGGCGAAGGTTGCAACCTTCGACCTCAATCCCCAGGCCGTGCACCTGATCCAGGAAGGCAAGCTGCAATTCGCGGTGGATCAGCAGCCTTACGTGCAGGGCTACGAGGCCGTCGATTTCCTCTGGCTCTACAAGACGAATGGAGACGTGGTCGGGGGCGGCAAGCCGGTGTTGACCGGCCCAACCTTCGTGACGTCGAAGAATATCGCGGCGGTCGCGAAGTTCGCGAAACGCGGCACCCGCTGATCCTGGCCCGATCCTGAGGCTTCCCGCCGGCTGGCGCCGATGATGGCGCCGGCCGTGCGAAGCGCCGAGCGGGAGGAGAGATGACGATCATGACCAATGGAACAATGACCGGGAACGATGCGCCGCGCACTGCGCACCCGCAGCTGGTTCAGCAGGCGTTCTGGCGGAAGACCCTAAAGCGACCAGAGGCCGGCGCGCTGGGCGGGGCCATACTGGTCTTTGTTCTGTTCTTCGTGGTGGCGCCGCCGTTCCGGCAGGTGGATGCGTTCACGACGGTGCTGTATCAGTCAGCGACGATCGGGATTCCGGCGGTTGCGGTTTCGCTGCTGATGATCGGCGGCGAGTTCGACCTGACGGCGGGTGTCGCGGTGACGACGTCGTCGCTGGCAGCGTCGATGTTCGCGACGAAGGTGGCTGGCAATATGTGGGCAGGGATCGTGTTCGCGCTGCTGGTTTCACTGGCGATCGGCGCGCTGAATGGCTACCTGCTGATCCGCACGCGGCTGCACAGCTTCCTGGTCACGCTGTCCACCTTCCTGATGCTGCAGGGGCTGAACATCGCGCTCACCAAGCTGGTGACCGGCAATGTCGCGACCGGGGACATCAGCCATGTGCCCGGCTTTGCCTCGGCACACGCGATCTTCGCGTCGACCTTCCGGATTGGCGGCGCTGATGTCAGCATCGCGATCCTCTACTGGTTCCTGTTCATCCTGGTGGCGACCTGGGTGCTGCTGCGCACGCGCTTCGGCAACTGGATCTTCGCGGTGGGCGGCAGCGACGAGAGCGCGCGGGCCGTGGGCGTGCCGGTGCGGCGGATGAAGATCGCGCTGTTCATGCTGGTGGGCTTCAGCGCCTGGTTTCTCGGCATGCACATGCTGTTCGAATACAACGAGGTGCAGTCGGGCGCCGGTGTCGGCAACGAACTGCTCTACATCGCCGCGGCGGTGGTGGGCGGCTGCCTGATGACCGGAGGCTATGGCTCGGCGATCGGCTCGGGCTTCGGGGCGTTCATCTTCGGGATGACGACGGAAGGGGTGATCTATGCCGACTGGGATCCCGACTGGTTCATGTTCTTCGTCGGCGCGACGCTGCTGACAGCGACGGTGGTCAACACCTGGCTGCGTCTGCGGGCGAGCGGAGGGAAGTGAGATGAGCGAGAGATCCGCGCCGATCATCCAGCTCACCGATATCGGCAAGAGCTATGGCAATATCAGCGCGCTGCGCGGCGTCAGCATGACGGTGCGCAGCGGTGAGGTCACCTGCGTGCTGGGCGACAACGGTGCGGGCAAGTCGACGTTGATCAGCATCATCGCCGGGCTGCGCGAGCACAGCACGGGCACCTACGCGGTGGATGGCGAGGCGGTGACGTTCGGCTCCCCGCGCGAGGCGCTGGATCGCGGCATCTCGGCGGTCTACCAGACACTGGCGCTGGTGCCGCTGCTGCCGATCTGGCGGAACTTCTTTCTCGGGTCCGAACTGACCATCGGGCGTGGTCCGTTCCGCCGGCTCGACATCGCCTCGATGTGGGAGATCACCGACCGCGAACTGCGCCGGATGGGCATCCATGTCGCCGATCTCGACCAGCCTGTGGGCACGCTCTCGGGCGGGCAGCGGCAGGTGGTGGCGATCGCGCGGGCGATCCATTTCGGCGCACGGGTGCTGATCCTCGACGAGCCGACCGCGGCCCTCGGCGTCGCCCAGTCCGGCCTCGTGCTGCGCTACATTGCCCAGGCCGCCCGCGAACACGGTACCGGCGTCATCTTTATCACCCACAATCCGCACCACGCCTACATGGTCGGCGACCATTTCATCATCCTCGCCCGCGGCGAGGTCGAACTTGACGCTGCCCGCGACGGCCTCACCCTCGAAAACCTTATGTTCCACATGGCTGGCGGTGCCGGGCTCAACGCGCTCCAGCACGAACTCAACAGACCCCAGCCACAAGGCGCCTGATCGTGCCGGCAGCAACTCAGCAGACCCTGAACGATGGCGAAACGACCCGGCTTGCGGCGAGTAGGCGTATGAAGGCGCTCGACGTGATCACGATCGGCCGCTCCTCGGTCGATCTGTATGGCGCCCAGGTCGGCGGGCGGCTCGAGGATATGCGTTCTTTCGACAAATATATCGGCGGTTCGCCGACAAACATCGCCTGCGGCGCGGCGCGTCTGGGGCTGCGATCAGCGGTGATCACCAGGGTCGGCGACGAGCATATGGGCCGCTTCATCCGCGAACAGCTGTCCCGCGAGGGCGTGGATGTGCGCGGCGTCGTCACCGATCCCGCGCGGCTGACCGCCCTCGTGCTGCTGGGCATCCGCGATGAAGACCAGTTTCCGCTGATCTTCTACCGTGAGAACTGCGCGGACATGGCCCTCTGCGAGGACGATATCAACGAGGGATTCATCGCCGAGGCGCGCTCGGTGTTGGCAACCGGGACACATCTCAGTCATCCCCGTACCGAGGCTGCGGTGTTGAAGGCGCTGCGGCTCGCGCGGGCGCATGGCGCGCGAACCGCCCTCGATATCGACTACCGCCCCAATCTCTGGGGGGTGGCCGGGCATGGCGCGGGCGAGAGCCGCTATGTCGAAAGCGAGGCGGTAACCGCGAAGTTGCAGATGACGCTGGAGTTGTTCGACCTGATTGTCGGCACCGAGGAGGAGTTCCATATCGCCGGCGGCTCGCCTGACACGCTGACGGCGTTACGGGCGGTGCGCGCGCTGACCGGGGCGACCCTCATCTGCAAGCGCGGTGCGAGAGGGGCGGTGGCCTTCACAGGTCCGATCCCGGCCAGGATTGAGGATGGCGAGACCGGGCCTGGCTTTCCTATCGAGGTGTTCAATGTTCTCGGTGCCGGCGACGGCTTTTTCGCCGGCCTGCTGAAGGGGTGGCTCGATGACGAAACCTGGCCGAAGGCTCTGGAATACGCCAATGCCTGCGGCGCCTTCGCGGTTTCGCGCCATGGCTGTACGCCATCTTATCCTTCGCTTGAGGAACTGACATTTTTTCTCCGGCGCGGTGTCCGTGAACCCGCTCTCCGGCATGACGCCGAACTTGAACGGCTTCATTGGTCGACCACCCGGCCGCACGGCGTCGCGGATTACCGGATCTTTGCTTTCGACCATCGCGCCCAGTTCGAGGAGATGGACGGTTATACGGCGCAGAAAGGCGGTGCCTTCAAGCGGCTTTGCCTGGAAGCGGCGCTCTCGGTGCAGGCCGGCCGGCCCGGCTACGGCATCCTGTGCGATGAACGGATCGGCCGACGCGCGCTGCACGCGGCCTCCGGCTCGGGGCTGTGGATCGGTCGGCCCTGCGAGTGGCCCGGCTCGCGCCCACTCGCCTTCGAGCCCGCGCTCGGCAGTGATTGCGGCGGCCTGTCCGAGTGGCCGAAGGAAAACATCGTCAAGGTTCTCTGCTTCTGCCACCCAGACGACGATGCGGCCATGTGGGCAACCCAGGAAGCGGCGGTGCGGCGGTTGTTCGAGGCCGCGCGCCGCAATGACCTGGAATTCCTCCTGGAAATCATTCCCTCCAAGGTCGGCCCGGTGAATGATGGCACCACCGCGGCGCTGATCCGCCGCTTCTACGCCGCCGGGATCTATCCCGACTGGTGGAAGCTCGAACCGATGGCGAGCCTGGCCGCCTGGGATGCCGCCTGCACCGCGATCGAGACGCATGATCGCCACACGCGCGGCATCGTGGTACTCGGCCTTGATGCGCCGGAAGCCGATCTCGCGGCGAGCTTCGCGGTCGCGGCGGGCTTTTCCCTGGTGAAGGGGTTCGCTGTAGGGCGCACCATCTTTGCCGGAGTGGCGCGCGCCTGGCTCACGGGCGAGATGGATGACGGCACGGCGGTGACCGAGATGGCGCGCCGCTTCGCGCGGCTTTGCGCGATCTGGGACGATGCGCGGACCCAGGCACGGGAGAAGGCGGCATGAGCAACACGATCAGGCTGACGGCGGCGCAGGCCATGGTGCGCTGGCTCGCCGTGCAGATGACCGAGGAGGGTGAACGCTTCATCGAGGGCGTCTGGGCAATCTTCGGCCATGGCAACGTGGCGGGGCTGGGCGAGGCGCTGCACGGCATCGGTGATCGCCTGCCGACCTGGCGCGGCCAGAACGAGCAGACCATGGCTCATGCCGCCATCGCCTATGCCAAGACGAAGGCACGCCGCCGGGCGATGGCTGTTACATCGTCGATCGGGCCGGGTGCGACCAACATGGTCACCGCGGCAGCGCTCGCCCATGTCAACCGCCTGCCCGTCCTCTTCATTCCCGGCGACGTCTTCGCCAACCGCCGCCCCGATCCGGTCTTGCAGCAGATCGAGGATTTCGATGACGGCACTGTCAGCGCCAATGACTGCTTCCGTCCGGTCAGCCGCTATTTCGACCGGATCGCACGGCCAGAGCACCTGCTCACCGCCCTGCCGCGCGCGTTGCGCGTGATGACCGATCCGGCGAATTGCGGCCCGGTCTGCCTCGCTTTCTGCCAGGACGTGCAGGCCGAGGCCTACGACTATCCCGAAATCTTCTTCGCCCCCCGGACCTGGCGCATTCGTCGCCCCGAACCCGATCCGCGCGAAGTCGCGGATGTCGCTGCCCTGCTGCGCGCGGCGCGCCGGCCGGTGATCGTCGCCGGCGGCGGGGTGATCCACTCGGGCGCGGAGGAACGCCTCGCCACTTTTGCCGCCCAGCACAACATCCCCCTCGTCGAGACCCAGGCGGGCAAGGGCGCCGTGTCCTGGCAGGACGAACGGAATTTCGGCTCCCCCGGCGTGACCGGCTCGGACTGCGCCAACCGGCTCTGCGCCGAGGCCGACCTGGTTCTCGGCGTCGGCACCCGCTTCCAGGATTTCACCACGGGAAGCTGGACGGTGTTTGCCAATCCGGCGCGGCGCCTCGTCTCGATCAACCTGGCCGGCTACGACGCGAACAAGCACGGCGCGACAGGGATCGTCGGCGATGCGCGGGCGACGCTGGACGCGCTGTCGCTGGCGCTGACGGAACACCGCGCGCCCGATTTCGACGCGGAAGCCCGCCGCGCCTGGCATGCGAAAGTCGCCGCCGTCACCGCGCCGCCCGCAGAGGTCCATCGCAACGCGCTGCCAACCGATGCGCAGGTCATCGGCGCCGTGCAGCGCGCGGCAACCGAGCGGAGCATCGTGATGTGCGCGGCCGGCACCATGCCCGGCGCGCTGCAGGTGCTCTGGCAGGCGTCGCCGGGCGGCTATCACATGGAATACGGCTATTCCTGCATGGGTTACGAAGTCGCCGGCGCGATGGGCGTCAAACTGGCCGCGCCCGACCGCGAGGTGATCTGCTTCGTCGGCGACGGTTCCTACATGATGGCGAATTCGGAACTCGCCACCGCGGTGATGCGGCGGGTGCCCTTCACCGTCGTGCTGACCGACAATCACGGCTATGGCTGCATCAACCGGTTGCAGGCCGAATGCGGCGGTGCCGCCTTCAACAATCTCTACGAGGACTGCAATGTCGAGGTTCAGCCCGAGATCGATTTTGTCGCCCATGCCGCCGCGATGGGGGCTCACGCCGAGAAGGTTACGGATATCGCGGCGCTCGAGGCCGGCATCGCGGCGGCGCGTGGCCGCGCCGTCCCGACTGTCCTGGTGATCGATACCGATCCCGCTCCCGGCACAGGCGCCGGCGGCCACTGGTGGGATGTTGCCGTACCGCAGGCGGGCGGCCCCGAGCGGCTTGAACAGGCGCGGGCGCGCTACAACCGCAACGCGGCCGCCCAGCGTGTCGTCGACTGACCCGAACCGTCCCGAGAACAGGATACCCTGGATGCCCGACCTGTTGCGCAAACCCTTTGGCACTCACGGCAAGGTGCACGATATCACCCCCGCCGCGGCCGGCTGGCGGCATGTCGGCTTCGGGCTCTACCGCCTGCGCGCCGGCGAGTTCGCCGCGGAGGCGACCGGCGGCAACGAGGTGATCCTCGTGATGGTCGAGGGGAAGGCGTCGATCCGCGCTGCCGGGCGGGATTGGGGCGTGCTTGGCGAGCGGATGAGTGTCTTCGAGAAATCCCCGCCGCACAGTCTCTATGTGCCGAACGGCGCGGAATGGGCGCTCGTAGCCGAAACGGACTGCGTCGTCGCGGTCTGTTCGGCGCCGGGCAGGGGCGGGCACGCGGCGCGGCGGATCGGGCCGGAGGGCATCGTCCTGACCGCCCGCGGCGAGGGCACCAATACGCGCCACATCAACAATATCGCGATGGAAGCCGAGGACTACTGCGATGCGTTGCTGGTCACCGAGGTCTTCACGCCGGCCGGCCACTGGTCGAGCTATCCGAGCCACCGGCACGACGAGGACGATGATCCGCGCATCACCTATCTCGAGGAAACCTACTACCATCGCCTGAACCCGGCGTCGGGCTTCGGCGTCCAGCGGGTCTACACCGATGATCGCGCGCTCGACCAGACGATGGCGGTCTCGGACGGCGATGTCGTCCTGGTCCCGCGTGGCCATCATCCCTGTGCGGCACCGTATGGCATCGAGATGTATTACCTCAACGTGATGGCCGGGCCGCTCAGGAAATGGCGTTTCCTGCCGGACCCTGAATTGGGTATCGCTAAGTAGTGTACGCGGCGGTGGAAAAGTAGGCCATGTAGCGGCGGCATCATGCTGCCGCGTGGCGGGGCAAAAGCCGGCCACTTTTAGAGTTGCCTCTTTCCGAATGGAGGGAGAGGCTGCCGGGGATGTATTCAGTAGAGGTTTATGCGGCGGTTCGGCAATTTGTGGTTGTCGAGGGGCGGAGCCGGCGGGAGGCTGCGCGTGTCTTTGATCTGAACCGGGAGACGGTGGCGAAGATCTGCCGGTTCTCTGTGCCTCCAGGGTATCGGCGTGAGCAGCCTCCTGCGAAGCCGAAGCTTGGGCCGTTCATCCTCGTGATCGACGCGATCCTGGAGGCTGATCGGGCGGCGCCGGTGAAGCAGCGTCACACGGCGCGGCGGATATTTGAGCGTCTGCGCGACGAGCACGGCTATACGGGCGGCTCCACCGTGGTGAAGGATTACGTCCGGCCGGCACGGCCACGCGAGGCATTCGTGCCGCTTCGTATCCGCCTGGGCATGCGCAGGTGGATTTCGGCCAGTGCATTGGCTTCATCGGCGGTGTGGGGACGGTGATGCACGTCTTCTGCATGGACCTGCCGCACTCGGATGCCCCGTTCGTGAAGGCATATCCGGCGGAGACGACGGAGGCGTTTCTGGACGGCCACGTGTCGGCCTTTGCCTTCTTTGGCGGGGTGCCGCTGTCGATCCTCTACGACAACACGAAGCTGGCGGTGGCGCGGATTCTTGGCGATGGCCAACGGGCGCGGACGCGCGCCTTCACGGAGTTGATCAGCCACTACCTGTTCAGGGACCGGTTTGGCCGCCCTGGCAAAGGTAACGACAAGGGGAAAGTCGAGGGGCTGGTGAAGTATACGCAGCGGCGCTTCATGACGCCGCTGCCGCATGCGGCGAGCTTCGATGCCCTGAACGCGGCGCTGGAAGCGCGCTGTCTGGCGCGGCAGGATGAGCATTCTGGACGCCATGAAGAGACGATTGGCGAGCGGTTGCTGCGCGACCTCGCGGCATTGAGGGTGTTGCCGGCGGGACCGTTCGAGCCCTGCGAGAAGAAGCCGGCGCGGGTCTCGTCGACGGCGCTGGTCCGCTATCGGATGAACGACTACTCGGTGCCGGCGACCTATGCCTTCCGGGACGTATTGGTCAAAGGTTTCGTCGATCGGGTGCTGGTCGTGGCCGGGGCTGAGGTCATCGCCCGGTCAGCCGGGAACCGCTCGTTCATGATCGAGGAAAATGTTGCCCGCCAGCCATGCGGCACCTTGTGGGCGTCCTTCATCTTCATCCGTGGGCGGGGATCAGCCAGAGCGGTTCGTCTCCCTCCAGCCCCTCGAACTCGGTCCACCGTGTGCCGTGCACCTCTCCGGGTCGGACATGGGTGAGGGCGAGGAACCGCATCGCCAGCCGGGTCACCGGGTGCGCAGGGATCGCCTCGCAGGCTGCCAGCGCCTCCCGGGCTTCCTCCAGCGTGACCACGGCCGGTTGCCGCCCCTTGGTCATCGGCGCCATGGCTTTCTGGATCATCGCCGCAGGGTCGGTGGTTGCGAGCCCGAGCCCCATCGCAAACAGGAAGATCGCCGACATCCGCTGGCGGACCCGGCGCGCGGTCTCCAGCGCCGGGCGCGCTTCGATTCGCCGGATGACGTCGAGGACCATCGGTGGCGTGATCTCCGCGACGTCGACAGTGCCGAGGAGGGGAAAAACCATCTGCTCGAGGCTGATCATCACGTCCGCCGTGTGGCGCTCGGTCCAGCGGGACTTGTTCAGCGTATGCAAGTCGCTTGCGACCTTCTCGAACTTGCGGTCGTCATTGGCCGCCTGGGCGCGCAGCTGCTTGCGCACCAGCGAGGGATCGCGACCAGCGCGCAGGCCTGCCCGGGCCTCGTCGCGCGCATCCCGCGCTGCGGAGAGCATCACCTCGGAGTAGGGGCCGATGCTGAGCAATTTCTCCTTGCCGCCGATCTTGTAGCGGAAGCGCCAGAGCTTTCCTCCAGCCGGCGTGACCAGCAGGTACAAACCATAGGAATCAAACATCTTGTATGGCTTGTCTCGGATCTGTGCCTTGCGGATGGCGATGTCGGTGAGCATACCCCTGCTTCCTGTCCCATACCCCGCATCCGACCCCAGGGCGCCCCGGGATTGAGGGGTATTTCGTGAGACGGATTAGGACACCGTCACGGAGGAAAGTGAAGAGATTTCAGGTGGTTGAGACTGATTGAGATCGCGTGAAAAGCGAAACTGGCGGAGGGGATGGGATTCGAACCCACGAGACGACTCTACATCGTCTAACGGTTTAGCAAACCGCCGCCTTCGGCCACTCGGCCACCCCTCCGCCGAGGGTCACGGCGTATGCAAAAATGTTTCTAGTGAGGCGCACCGCATTCGTAAAGGGCGCTGCCTCTGGTTGTCGCACCGGGTGGGCAAAATTCGCACCAAGATGTAGCTTGACAATCATGACTTGTATCTCGCCCTGCGATCGTGAAAGTCGCGCATCTGTGTGCCGAGGCATGTTGCCTCGCCGGTGGCGGGTATGAGTCTTCAGCGCGGCGCGGCAAGGAGCACGGCGTGGAACCTGCTCACCGTCCTTGGCGAGCGGAGTTTCGGATTCGCCATCCTTGTCGTGCTGCTCCGCCACGTCTCGGTGCAGGATGTCGGAATCGTCGCGTTGGCGTCCGCGATTTCCGAACTTGCGCGCATGGTCACGGCAGGCGGCGCGGGTGAGCAGGTTGTGGCCGCCCCCGGAGACCGGACCGTGGAGGCGGGGGCGTTCTGGGCGCAGATGCTCCTTGCGCTCGTTGTCACCGGATTGCTTTTCGCCATTGCCGGACCGATTGCCCGGTATTATCAGGCATCGGCGCTTGGCTGGGTCATGCGGGCGTTGTCGCTCAACATCCTTCTTGGCGCGTTCCTTATCGTGCCGGCGGCAAGGCTCGCCCAGGCGTTCCGGTTTCGCGCGCTCAGCCTGATGTCGCTGGGCAGCACGATGCTGGGCGGCGCGGTGGCGCTGGAACTCGTCTTCCATGGCTACGGGCTGGCGGCCCTTGTCGTGCAGAGGATGGTCGGGATCGGCTTCTATTCGGTCGCGGCATCGATCGCCGCCCGTTGGCATCCGCCTCGGCCGCCGCGATGGGACGCTCTCGCCGCGGCGCTGCGCTTCAACCTGCCGATGATGGGGGCAGCGTTCGTCGATTATCTCGCCCATACCGGCTATGTCGTGCTGGTCGGTATGCGCGTGCCGGTGTTTGCCGTGGGGCAGTTCCGCATTGCCCAGCGCCTCGCCGAAGTGCTGCAGGAACTGGCGATCCTGCCGGCGAGCAAGGTTTTTCTCCCCGTGTTCGTGGCCGTGCGCGACGACCAGGAACGGCGGTATGCCGTTGCCTCGGCGCTGATGGATACGCTGGCGATCCTCTCGCTGGCCGCCGCCGCCGTCAGCGGTGCCGTCGCACACCCCCTTGTGGTGCTGATGTTCGGCGCGCGCTGGGCCAGCGCGGCGCCGGTGTTCGCGGCGCTCAGCCTGATCGTGCCGGCCTCGACGATCTACGCCTTCGTCAAGCCGATGCTCACCGCCCTGCGCCGGCCGGGGCTGGTGTCGATCTTTGCGGCGTTGAATGCCGGCACCATCGGGCTCGCCGCCTGGTTCGCCGCACCCTACGGGCTCGTGCCGCTCGCCTGGGCGCTGTCCGCCCGCGGCCTGGTCGTCGCGCTGCTGCTGCTGCCGGCGCTGTCGATCGGGATCGGCCAGTCGGGCTGGCCGCTGCTGCGGCTGATGGGCGCGCCGATTACCGCCCTCGTCGCCGCCCGCCTCGCGACCGCCGCGTTCCTGCATGCGGTGGCGCCCGGCATCGGGCTGCTGTCGCAACTCGTGCTGGGCGCGAGCGTGGCGGGCGCGGTGTTCCTGCTGGTGCTCATGGCGCTCGCGCCCTGGCGGCTGATCGGGATGGCCCGCCGCCTGGCCTCGGCCTTCCGTCGCAGTCCGGTGCTGACCATCGCCGGCTGAAACCTCAAACCGGCTGCGGCGCCGCGTCGAAGACCCGCTCGAATGACCGGGCCAGCGCCGCATCGACCGCATCCAGCGTCGCGGTGACGCCGAGTGCCGCCAGCGACGTCACGCCATGCTCGCTGATGCCGCAGGGCACGATGCCGCCGAATCGCCCCAGGTCCGGCGCGACATTCAGCGCGATCCCATGATAGCTGACCCAGCGCGACACCCGCACGCCGATCGCCGCGATCTTCGATTCGCCGCCCAACGGGTTGGCCACCCAGATGCCGACGCGCCCCTCGCGCAATTCGCCACGCACGCCGAACCCGGCCAGCGTGTCGATCAGCCAGGCTTCGAGCCCGGCGACGAACCCGCGCACATCCCGCGCCGGAACGCGGCCGTGCGGCCGGGAGAGGTCGAGCATGACATAGGCCACGCGCTGCCCGGGGCCATGATAGGTCCATTGCCCCCCGCGCCCGCT
Source organism: Acidiphilium sp. JA12-A1 (assembly GCF_000724705.2). Lineage (NCBI taxonomy): Bacteria > Pseudomonadati > Pseudomonadota > Alphaproteobacteria > Acetobacterales > Acidocellaceae > Acidiphilium > Acidiphilium sp. JA12-A1. Next base: position 9,584 of record NZ_JFHO01000081.1, on the reverse strand, counting down.
GCGGAAAACCTGCGCATCGCCGGGGTGCAGCAGATCGGCGTCCCGCGCCGAGGTTCCCGCCGTGTAAAGCGGCGGATGCTCGACCAGCCAGACCCGCTCCGCCTCCTCTCCCGCCCGGATCGCCGCCGCGCGGGCCTGCATTTCCGCCAGCGCAGAGGGATAATCGGTCAATCCGGGCGCTTTTGCCCATTCGACCGCATTCGTGGTTGTTGATACCGCGCGATCCATCGGCTATAGCGCTCCCGCTACGAGGCGGTCGTGGCGGAATGGTAGACGCGCAAGCTTGAGGTGCTTGTGGGGGAAACCCTGTGGAAGTTCGAGTCTTCTCGACCGCACCAGATTTCCGAGCCGGGACGCCGGGCTCGCACCGGGCGAGGTCATTTCGCCTGCTGACAAATTCGTCATCGCTATCCTGCCATGTGAAAGCCCGGTTGTCCGGGCCGCCCTGATCGCGCATTCTTGCTCCACTCAGGGGGGCACCGGATATGGATGAAACGCTTCGCAAGGCCGCACTCGATTACCACCGCCATCCGCGGCCGGGCAAACTCGCGATCACGCCGACCAAGCGCATGGAAACCTCGCGCGACCTGGCGCTGGCCTATTCTCCTGGCGTGGCGGCGGCCTGCCTCGCCATCAAGGACGATCCCGATACCGCTTATGACTACACGACGCGCGGCAATCTCGTCGCGGTGATCACCAACGGCACGGCGGTGCTCGGCCTCGGCAATATCGGCGCGCTCGCCTCCAAGCCGGTGATGGAGGGCAAGGCCGTCCTGTTCAAGAAATTCGCCGGGATCGACACGTTCGACATCGAGGTCGACCAGCCGGACCCGGACCGGTTCATCGAGGTGGTGGCGGCGCTGGAGCCGAGCTTCGGCGGCATCAATCTCGAGGACATCAAGGCGCCGGAATGTTTCCGCATCGAGCAGACGCTGCGCGAGCGGATGAACATCCCCGTGTTCCACGACGACCAGCACGGCACCGCCATCATCGTCGGCGCCGCCGTGCAGAACGCGATGATCGTGCAGGGCAAGACGATCGACGATGTCAGGATCGTCACCTCCGGCGCGGGGGCGGCGGCGATTTCCTGCGTGCGCATCCTGATCGCGCTCGGTGCCAACCCCGAGAACATCGTGATGACCGATATCGAGGGGGTGATCTACAAGGGCCGGCCGAACCTGAACGAGACGCTGGAGCCCTTCGCCCGCGACACTGCGGCGCGGACCCTGCCGGAAGTGCTGGACGGGGCGGACATCTTCCTCGGCCTGTCCGCCCCCGGCGTGCTGAAGCCGGAATGGCTGGACAAGTTCGCCGCCAACCCGCTGATCCTCGCGCTGGCCAACCCGGAGCCGGAAATCCGCCCCGAGCTGGTGGCGGAACACCGGCCGGATGCGATCGTCTGCACCGGGCGGTCGGATTTTCCGAACCAGGTCAACAACGTGCTGTGCTTTCCCTTCATCTTCCGCGGCGCGCTGGACGTGGGGGCGACCGCCATCACCGAAGGGATGAAGCTCGCCGCCGTCACCGCCATCGCGGAGCTGACGCGGATCGAGGCCTCCGAGACGGTGGCGGCGGCCTATGGCGGCGTCGCCCCGGTATTCGGGCGGGACTACATCATTCCGAAGCCGTTCGATCCGCGGTTGATCCTGCACATCGCCCCTGCCGTGGCGCGGGCGGCGATGGATGAAGGAGTGGCGCGCCGGCCGATCGCGGATTTCGACGTCTACCAGCACGATCTCGAACGCCTCGTGTTCCGCTCGGGCCTGCTGCTGCGCCCGGTGATCGAGGTCGCGCGCTCGGCGAAGGTGCGGATCGTCTATGGCGAGGGCGAGGACGAGCGCACGCTGCGCGCCGCCCAGAGCGTGATCGACGATCGGATGGGCACGCCGCTGCTGGTCGGCCGCACCGCGGCGATCATGCAGCGGATCGCCGCACTCGGCCTGCGGATGAAGCCGGAGCAGGATTTCCGCATCGTCGATTTCGAGCGCGAGCAGGGGCTGTTCCGCCGGCTGCTGGAGACGTACCAGCACATCGTCAACCGCCGCGGCGTGCCGCCGGATGCGGCGCAGCGCCAGCTCTCGCGCCGGCCGACCGTGGCCGCCGGGATGCTGCTCGCCGCCGGCGAGGCGGATGCGGCGATCTGCGGCGGGCTCGGCGACTGGTCGCGCCAGTTCCGCTACGCGATGCCGATCATTCCGCGCAAGCCTGGGATCAAGCGGGTATCGGCGATGACGGCGCTGATCCTGCAGAGCGGCAACCTCTTCTTCTGCGACACGCATGTGAACGAGGACCCCTCGTCGGAGGACATCGCCGAGATGACCCATCTGGCGGCGGGAATGGTCTCGCATTTCGGGATCACGCCGAAGGTGGCGCTGCTGTCGCATTCGAATTTCGGGGCGTCGAACTCGGCCTCCGCGCGCAAGATGCGCCGGGCGCTGGCGCTGATCCACGCGCAGGATCCGGAACTCGAGGTCGATGGCGAGATGCACGCCGACGCGGCACTGTTCGAACCGATCCGCGCCCGCGCGGTGTGCGACAGCCGGCTGACCGGCTCGGCCAACCTGCTGGTGATGCCCTCGATCGACGCGGCGAATATCGGCTTCAACCTGCTCAAGGCCGCTGGCGAGGCGGTGACGGTCGGCCCGTTCCTGCTCGGCTTGTCGAAGCCGCTACATATCGCGATCCCGAGCGTGACCGCCCGCGGCCTCGTGAACATGAGCGCTGTCGCCGCGATGGAGGCCGCGCTGATGGCGGGGTAACGGCGCTGCGGTTTTTGCACCGCAGCACTTTCAGATTTCAGGGAAACTTGCCATACTCGAAAGAAATTTAAGGAGGAACCAGGCATGTCGCAGCCCGAAACCATTCCCGTGAAGCCGGAGATCGCCGCTAACGCGCTTGTCGATCGTGCGAGATACGACGACATGGCGCGCCGCGCGGCGGAAAATCCCGAGGCGTTCTGGGCCGAGGAATCCAAGCGCATCACCTGGATGACGCCGCCGACCCGCATCAAGAACGTCACCTTCACCGGCAATGTCTCGATCAAGTGGTTCGAGGACGGCGTGCTGAACGCATCGGCCAACTGTCTCGACCGGCATCTCGCCACCCGCGGCGACCAGGTTGCGATCATCTGGGAAGGTGACGATCCCGGCGAACAGAAGCATGTGACCTATCGCGAGTTGCACGCCGAAGTGTGCCGCATGGCGAATGTGCTGAAGTCGCTCGGCGTGCGGAAGGGCGACCGCGTCACCGTCTACATGCCGATGATCGTCGAGGCGGCGGTGGCGATTCTCGCCTGCGCGCGCATCGGCGCGGTTCATTCCGTGGTGTTCGGCGGGTTCTCGCCGGACAGCCTCGCCAACCGCATCCAGGATTGCGACAGCTCGGTCCTGATCACCGCCGATGAAGGCCGCCGCGGCGGCCGCAAGGTGCCGCTGAAGGCCAATGTCGATGCCGCGGCGAAATCCTGCCCGATGCTGAAGAAGGTTGTCGTGGTGAAGGCGACCGGCGGCCAGGTCGACATGCAGGACGGCCGCGACGTCTGGTATCACGAGGCGGCGGCGACCATGCCGCTCGACTGCCCCCCCGAGCCGATGAATGCCGAAGACCCGCTCTTCATCCTCTACACCTCCGGCTCCACCGGCAAGCCCAAGGGCGTGCTGCACACGACCGGTGGTTACATGGTCTGGGCGAGCTTCACCCACCAGTATGTGTTCGATTACCATGACGGCGAGGTCTACTGGTGCACCGCCGATGTCGGCTGGGTGACCGGCCATACCTATATCGTCTATGGTCCGCTCGCCAACGGCGCCACCACGCTGATGTTCGAGGGGATTCCGAACTACCCCGACACCAGCCGCTTCTGGCAGGTGGTGGACAAGCACAAGGTCAACATCTTCTACACCGCCCCGACCGCGATCCGCGCGCTGATGCGCGACGGCGAGGGGCCGGTGAAAAAGACCTCGCGCGCCTCGCTGCGGGTGCTGGGTTCGGTCGGCGAGCCGATCAATCCTGAAGCCTGGCTCTGGTACTATCGCGTCGTCGGCGACCAGCGCTGCCCGATCGTCGATACCTGGTGGCAGACCGAAACCGGCGGCATCCTGATCTCGGCGCTGCCCGGCGCGATCGACCAGAAGCCAGGCTCGGCGACGCTGCCGCTGCCCGGCGTGAAGCCGGTTCTGGTCGATGGCGACGGCAACGTCCTGGAAGGGGCGACTGAAGGCAATCTCTGCCTCGCCGACAGCTGGCCCGGCCAGATGCGGACGGTTTACGGCGATCACGAGCGGTTCATCCAGACCTATTTCTCGACCTTCCGGGGCTTCTACTTCTCCGGCGACGGCGCCCGCCGCGACGAGGATGGATATTACTGGATCACCGGCCGGGTAGACGACGTCATCAACGTCTCCGGCCACCGGATGGGCACGGCCGAGGTCGAGAGCGCGCTGGTCGCGCACGCCAAGGTGGCCGAGGCCGCGGTGGTGGGCTTCCCGCACGACATCAAGGGACAGGGCATCTACGCCTATGTGACGCTCGTCGCCGGCGAGGAGCCGACCGAGGAACTGCGCAAGGAACTGGTGATGTGGGTCCGCAAGGAAATCGGCCCGATCGCCGCGCCGGATGCGATCCAGTGGGCGCCCGGCCTGCCCAAGACGCGCTCGGGCAAGATCATGCGCCGAATCCTGCGCAAGATCGCCGCGAATGAGACCGACAGCCTGGGTGATACCTCGACCCTCGCCGACCCGGCGGTGGTCGACGATCTTGTCCGCAACCGGATGGCCTGATTGACCGGCGCCGAAGTGAGCGGGATGATCGAGCACGAGGCCGGCCGGGTCCATCGGGTGATGGGCTCGGGCGGTGTCGGATTGCATGTGCGGGAATGGGGGAGCGAGCACGCGCAACCCATCCTGTTCATCCATGGCTGGTCGTCCTGCTACCTCGCGTGGCGGTCGCAGTTCGACAGCACGCTGCGCGAGCGGTTCCGCCTGGTCTGCGTCGACCTGCGCGGGCACGGGTTTTCCGACAAGCCGCTCGACCCCGCGATGTACCAGACCAGCGCCCACTGGGCCGACGATATCGCGGCGGTGATGATCGCGCTCGGGCTCAGGCGGCCGGTTCTGGTGGGCGCGAGCTATGGCGGCTACGTGATCGGCGATTATCTGGCCCGCCATGGCACCAAGAATGTGAGCGCTGTAAACTTCGTGGGTGCCGCCGTGATTTCGTCGAACCCGCCCGTCAATATCGGTCGCCGCTTCATCGAGGGGGCCTTGATGGCGGCCAGCGACGATCCCGCCGTGATGATCGAGGGGGCGCGCAGCGTGATCCACGCCACCACGCATCGCCCGCTGCCGCCGGCCGATGCCGAGCGCGCGCTGGTCGCGTTCGCGCTCACGCCACCCGCGATCCGCGCCTTCCTGCTGATGCGGACGCTCGATTTCACAAGGACATTGGCCGAACTCGACCGTCCGGTGCTGATCACCCAGGGGGATGAGGATGCGATTGTTCTGCCGTCGATGGCCGAGCATATCGCCGCAACTGTCCCTGAGGGACGGTTGTCTCTGTATCCGGAATGCGGTCACACGCCACAATACGAATTTGCCGAACGGTTCAACGGGGAACTCGCCGAATTTGCGGGCGCGGTCTGACGAAAGGCGACTTATGCAGGTTATGCGATAAATTCATGGCGGGTTCACAGAGTGAACCCTTTATTCCCGTCTGTGCCGTCTTATGTGACAGACAGGCCGGTTGCTCCGGTCGAGAGTTCGGCAGAGATGCCGCGAGTGATCCGGTCCTGACCGACCGGATAGGGATCTTCGGATCCCGACGTCTCCCAGACGTGAAGCCTCCCTGTTGACTTCCCCGCCGGTCCGCCGGCGGGGATTTTTTTGTGTCAGATCGGCAACACCATGATTTTGTAGCCAAATGTTGCGGAAATCGCAATCTATGCAATCGTTCCGCCGCTAATTCGCGGTCCGGTGTTGCCGTCGAGACACGCTTTGATCACGGCGCGGCCTGCCGCGATCATCCGATCGAGTGGCAGGGATGCGGCGCCGTCCTGGGCGGCGGGCATATCCGGCAAGCAGGGCACATGCACGAACCCGACCAGAGCCGGCCGGGCCATCGTCTCCGCGATGTGCCGCGCGAGATAGAAGGTGGCGTTGCACACGAAGGTGCCCGCGGTATGCGAGACGGCGACGGGTATGTCGGCCGCGCGCACCGCCTGCAGCGCGCCCTTGACGGGCAGGGTGCTGAAATACGCCGCGGGGCCGTCGAAGGCGACAGGCTCGTCGATCGGCGCATTGCCGTCATTGTCGGGAATGCGGGCGTCGACCAGGTTGATGGCCACCCGCTCGATGCTGATGCCCGATCGTCCGGTGGCGAGGCCGAAACCAATCACCACGTCGGGCGCCCAGTCCGTCATCGCCTCGCGCAGGGCGCTTTCGAGCGGCGTGAACGCGCAGGGCAGGACGTGCCGGCGGATCTCGGTGCCGGCGACAGGTTCCGCGGCAAGTCGCTCGACGAGCAGGGCGGAGGGATTGACGCTGTCGCCGCCGAAAGGCTCGAACCCGGTGACGAGGATTTTCATGCCTTCGATATAGGCACCGGCGCATGCCGACGCCACCGGGCAGCGGCGCTACCCCAGTTTGTCTCCGCCGCGCGAGTGTGGAATTCTGCCCGCTCATCGAGCGGAGGAGCGGATGACATTCAAGCAAATCTGGGAGTCGGGCCGTGCCGTGCTGAACGGCTGGCTGTCGGTTCCGGCCGGGTTCGCCACCGAACTCATGGCGCGTCAGGGCTGGGACAGCCTGACGGTCGACATGCAGCATGGGCTGATCGAGTATGGCGACGCGGTTCGGATGCTCACCGCGATCGCGACGACCGGGGTGATCCCGATGGTGCGGGTGCCCTGGTTCGAGCCCGGCATCGTCATGAAGTCGATCGACGCCGGCGCGCTCGGCGTGATCTGCCCGATGATCAATTCCCGCGCCGAGGCCGAAGCCTTCGTCTCCTGCCTGCGCTACGCGCCGCGCGGCCGGCGCAGCTACGGCCCGATCCGCGCCGCGCTGATCCATGGCGCCGACTATGCGCAGCGCGCCAACGACATGGTGACAGGCTTCGCGATGATCGAGACCCGCGCGGCGCTCGAGGCGATCGACGACATCGTCTCGCTTCCGGAACTCGACGCGGTCTATATCGGCCCGAGCGATCTCGCGCTGTCGCTCGGCGAGGCGCCGCGGTTCGATCCGGTGGACTCTCCCGTTCACGACGCGATCCTGCATATCCTCGCCCGCGCCAAACACCACGGCAAGCGTGCCGCGGTGCATACGGGCTCGGCCGCCTATGCGCGCAAGATGGTCGATGCGGGTTTCGATCTCGTCACCGTCGGCTCGGATGCCGCCTTCATCGCGCAGGGCGCCTCGGCGGCGGTGCAAGCCTTCCACGGAGGGACCTGACGCCGATGCCGCCGCCCCGGCAAGACTGCCGGATTTGATGCGCCCCGTGCCGGCGAGGTCATGCGCGGCAACTTTCATGTCGCTGCGCATGCGGGTCATGTTCGGCATCATCCTGGTCACGCTTGGCGCCGTCATCATCTGGAACGGATGACGGCAGGTGCATGCCGAGCTGAACGCGGCGCAGGAGGTCGCGAAAGCAACCGTTCTGAACAATTTCCGGCTGTTGCGCGACCGGCCGGATCACAACGGCGTTCTGCGCGGCCTCGTGCATATCTTCGACGGCTCGCGCAACATCCGCATCGTGCTTTACGATTCCGCGCGCCGGGAACTCGCGGCGTCGCGACTGCGGGAGCCCATGACATCATCGTGCTGGATCTCTCGGCGCGCGACGAGACATCCGAGGTGTGAGCCAACATCTCGGATGACACGCTGTTCGTCGTTCTCTTCGTCGGCGTCTCCCTGCTGCTGGGCTGGCGGCTGATCGGCTGGATCCTGGCGCCGCTCGCCAAGCTGGCAAGCGGCATCGCCGATCTGCGCGCCGGCCGCACCGCCGGCCCGCGTGAACGGCGCTCGTTGGTCGCCGCCTTCAACGGTCTGGTGCGCGGCCTCGCGGCACGCGCGGCCGAGGCACGCCAGCTCAGGATCAGATGGACCGGATTCAGGAGGAAGAGCGGGTCGACCTTGCCGTGACCTGCACGACGATGTCGGTCCGCAACTCTCTCTCACCAAGATAGAGTTCGACACGCCGAGGCCATGCCGGTGCGATGCTGGTGGTGACGGTGTTCAGATCCGGATGTCGTCGCGCGCGCTGGCCAGAAGCCGTCCCGAGAGCCTGAGGTCGACGCCACGCTCTCGCCGCGCGAGGCGGAGATCGTCCATCTGCTCGGCATGGGCAATTCGATCGGCCAGATCGCCGATGCGATGGGGGTGAGCTACAAGACGATCGCCAACAACTGCACGCGGATCCGCGGCAAACTCGGGCTTGCCGATGTAAAGGAGCTGGTGCGCCACGCGGTCGAGCGCCGCTTTCGCGGCACCGGGTTCGGTTAGAGCATCTTTATCAATACAATCGAGCATTACATCCGATCTGGAAGGATCGGAAAATGCTCGAGGTTCTGTACCATTTCCGTGACTACGGAGCGTTAGATTCAAGCCTCCACGCAGGGCTTGGAACATGGCGGACCGCTTCTGACTGAACGACACGAGATGGGCGGCGATCGGCCGATCGAGGGGTGGACGAACGACCAGGATCCACGCCGCCGCGGATGAGCAGGGTGCGCATCGCCGCCGTCCTCCTGACGCCGGGACAGGTATCCGACATCAGCGGCGCCCGATCGCTTCTGCCGACCATGCCGCCGCCAGAAGACCTGATCGCCGACAAGGCCTACGACGCCGATGACCTCCGCGCCTTCCTCACCAGGCAGGGCACAAGGCTGGTGATCTCGACGACGCCCCACCGCCGCGCCATACCGGCTTTCGACTCCGTCGCCTACAGATTGGGCAATCTCATCGAGTGCGCCTTCTGCAGGCTCAAGGACCGGCGCGCCATCGTCACACGCTAGGACAAAGCCGCACGTGACGTTCTTGCCGTTAGATGTCTCGTCCTCGCCGTCACGGCATGGGTCTGCTGAGTCCAGAACCTAGGACTAGGTTCCGTACCTATTGCCATGACTACGGGAGTTTTGATTCAAGTCTCTACGGAGGGTTTGGATCATGGCGGAATTATTCTGGCTGAACGACGCGCAATGGGCTGCGATCGAGCCGCTGTTGCCCAAGCTCGGCGGCAAACCGCGGGTGGACGATCGCCGGGTTCTGAGTGGCATCCTGCATCGCTTTCGCGAGGGCTTGCGGTGGCGCGCACTTCCGGAGGCTTATGGGGCCGCGGACCACGGTGTTCAACCGGTTCAACCGCTGGAGCCAGCGTGGCCTCTGGCAGGAGATCTTCGCGGCCCTTGTCGCCTGCGCGGATCCCCCGCGCATCGCCATGGTGGACAGCACCTCGGTTCGGGCACATCGCGCGGCCGCGGGCGGTAAAGGGGGGCGCAAACGCCAGGCCATCGGCCGGTCGAGGGGGTGACGGACGACCAAGATCCACGCCGTCGCGGATGACCTGGGGCGCATCGCCGCCGTCCTCCT
>NZ_JFHO01000082.1:0-12854 GCF_000724705.2 Acidiphilium sp. JA12-A1 | reverse complement strand
GCCGCGCGCGAGGCCCTTCGCGGCGACGAGGTCGACGAGCCCGGCGACGATGCGGGCGAGGCGCGCGGCGATGTCGTCAGTTGTGCTCATCGCCCCGTTTGAAACACGAACGGGCGGGGGTGGGCAAGGCGCCTCGCGCCGGGGCGGGATGGGGCGCGGTGGGACGGGGGCGGTGGGACGGAGGCGCGGCGGACCGGCCGCGCGGCCGGGCACCCTCACGCGCCGGGCAGCACGGCGCGAGGCCTTTCGCGGAAGCGGCCGGCGGTGGCGAAGGCGAGCAGCGCCGCGGCGAGGGCGGGGATGGCGATGGCCCGGGACAGGGATTCGGCGAGGAAGCCGGACAGGGCGGCGCCGGCGAGGTAGACGCCCAGCATGCCGGACTGGCGGAGGGTGATGGGCGTGAAGGGCGAGAGGTCCGGCCGGCGGTGGCGGAGGCTGCGGCGCAGGGCGGCGCCGACGGCGCTCATCACCAGGGTCAGGGTGTTGGTGACGACGACGGTGTTGATGCCGGGGAGGTTGATTTCCTTGGCGGCGATGCTCTGCATGCCCATGGCGAAGGCGCCGGCGACGATGAGGACATAGAGGTGCGGGCCGAAGACGGGATGCCGCGCCACCGCCCAGAGGACGAGGACCGCGGCGAGGAAGGCGGCTTCGGCGCCGATGAGCAGGCGCAGCCGGAGGGCGCGGCGGAACCGGGCGGCGGCATCGTTCAGGATGGTGCCGGCGACGCTGCCGGAGCAGTAGCCGAGCAGCGCGGCGAGCGAGCGCTGGGCGGCGAGGACGTGCCCCTGCCCCAGCGCGAGGCCGAGCAGCGCGGTGTTGCCGGTCATCGCCGAGGTGAAGACGTCGTGGAATTTCAGGAAGGCGAAGATGTCCGCGCTGCCCGAGGCGAAGGCGAGGGCGGCGAGGGTGAGATCGGCCGCGGTGAGGAAGGTGGCGTTGGCGTGGTCCATGACGGGATTATCCTGGGGAGGACCCGTCATGGACCATTGCCGCGAGGGACGCGACGCTATTCCGCCGGCGCCGTCGCGGCGCTGCGGGTGACCGCGCTGACGGCGAAGAGGACGACGATGTTGGCGATCAGCGCGATGATGCCGACATTGAAGTCCTTCAGCGGGCCGGGCAGGAAGGGCAGCAGCTTGCCGACCGAGGCGTGGCTGAAGGTCAGCCAGGCGGCGACCGCCACACCGACGACGATGCCGGCCATCGCCCCCTGCCGGGTGACGCCGGAGCGGGGGAAGAGGCTCGCGATCAGGGCGGGGAACATCTGGGTGACGAAGCTGTAGCCGACCAGCAGCAGGGTCACGATGGTGGAGTTGCCGGTCAGGGTGAAATAGACCGCCACCGCCATCACCACCGGGACCAGGCATTTGGCGAGGAAGACGACCTGGTCGTCCGAGGCGTCGCGGTTGAAGGCGCCGTAGATGTTGCGCGAGAGCAGGGTGGCGGCCGTCATCGTGATCATCGAGCCGGGGACGAGGGCGGTGAGGACGCCGGCGGCGCCGACCACGCCGACCACCCAGGGCGGCAGCGTCGCGGTGACGATCTTGAAGAGGGCGAGGTTGGTCGCCGCGCCCTTGAGGCCGGGAACCTTCAGCACCGCCGCGAAGCCGACGAAATACACGAAGAGCAGGATCAGCTGGTAGAGCGGCAGCACCATCGCGTTCTTGCGGAACACCTTCTCCTCGCGCGCGGTGTAGCAGCTGGCGAAGGAATGCGGCCACATGAAGAAGCCGAGCGCGGTCAGCAGCACGGTGGAGACGAACCACCAGACCGAGGTGCCGTGCGCGGCGAAGACGAGGAAGCCGGGCTTGGCCTTGGCGATTTGCGTGAACATCGGGCCGATGCCGCCATAGAGATGCGCCGGCAGCCAGAGGCCGAGGAAGAGGACGACGGCGAGGATCATCAGGTCCTTGGCGACGGCGGTCCAGGCGGAGCCGCGCACGCCGGAGATGATGACATAGACGGTGACGACGACGGCGCCGATGAGGACCGAGATCCAGTCCGGGATCGCGCCGTAGCTGGCGGCGGTGACGATGATGCCGAGGCCGGTGAGCTGGAGGACGAGATAGGGGATCAGCGCGACGATATCGACCAGGGAGACGACGACGCCGAGCGAGGGGCTGTCGTATTTGTGGGCGAAGAAGTCGGGCTGGGAGACGAGGTGGTGCTGCTTCGCGTAGCGCCAGACCGGCGGGAGCATGAAATAGCCGATGACGTAGGCGATGGTGCCGTAGGCGAGGATGTAATAGGCCGGCGCGCCCTGGCCGTAGGCGAAGCCGGAGGCGCCGAGGAAGGTGAAGGTGGTGTAGATTTCGCCGGCGAGCAGCAGGAAGACGAGGATGGCGCCGAAGCCGCGGTTGCCGACCGTCCATTGCTCGAGGCCCATCTCGTGGCCGGTGCGGGCGACGACGCCGAGCACGAGGGCGAAGACGGCGGACAGGGCGAGAAGAACGAGGGCGATGCTCATCGGCCGGCCCCCGCGCCGTCGCGGTTGGCGGGATCGAGCGCGTAGACGAGGGCCATGACCACCGCGGTGATCAGGATCCAGACGGTGATCCAGCCGAGGGGAAAGGGCATGCCGAGGATGAGGGGATCGACCTCGTTGTGCAGCACGGGGCCGAGCAGCATCACGATGCACGGCAATGCCGCGATCCAGTGGATGGGTTTCATGGTTGCTCCCTTGTTTATTGTGCGACGGCGTCTCCGCGCGCAGTCTGGCGCAGGCGGAGGGCGCGCCGCAAGCTTTTTATCGCGAAGGCGCAGGGAGCGGCGGCGCGGGCGCGCGGGGCGCCGCGGCGGTCAGGCCTCGACGGCGTCGAGGTCGAGCGCGTAGCCGGCGGCGCGGACGGTGCGGACCAGATCGATGTCGGTCTCGGCGTTGATGGACTTGCGCAGGCGGCGGATGTGGACGTCCACCGTGCGGGGCTCGACATGGATGTCCCGCCCCCAGACGGCGTTCAGCACGTCCTCGCGCGAGAAGACGCGGCGGGGGTGGCGCATGAAGAATTCGAGCAGGCGGAATTCGGTGGGGCCGAGATGCAGGACGCGGCCGCCGCGGGTGACGCGGTGGGTGGTGGGGTCGAGCTCGAGATCGTGGAAGACCAGCGGCGCCCTGGCCGGGGCGGTGCCGCTGCGGCGCAGCAGGGCGCGGATGCGGGCGATCAGCGCCTCGGGCGAGAAGGGCTTGGTGATGTAGTCGTCGGCCCCGGTTTCGAGGCCGCGGACGGTGTCCTGGTCCTCGGCGCGGGCGGTGAGCATGATCACCGGCAGATGGCGGGTGGAGGGCTTGCGGCGGAGCTGGCGGCAGACCTCGATGCCGGACATGGTGGGCAGCATCCAGTCCAGCAGGACGAGATCGGGCATCGCCTCGTTGATGCGGCCGAGCGCCTCGCCGCCATCGCCGGCCTCGTCGACGCGGAAGCCGGACTTCTCGAGATTGTAGCGCAGCAGGGTGACCAGCGGGGCCTCGTCCTCGACCACCAGCACAAACGGCTTCGCCGCCTCGTTCATCGCGTTGTCTCTCCTCAGGAACCAGCACCCGCCCCGGGGCTGGCCGAAAGGTCGCCCTTGGGCCGCGCATCGGGCAGGGTCTGGCCGGTGGCGGCGTAGTAGGTCAGCTCGGCGATGTTGGTCGCGTGGTCGCCGATGCGCTCGAGATTCTTGGCGATGAAGAGAAGATGCGTGCAGGCGGTGATGTTGCGCGGATCTTCCATCATGTAGGTGATCAGCTCGCGGAAGATCGTGGTGTAGAGATCGTCGATCATCTGGTCGGCGCGCCAGACCGAGATCGCCTTCACCGGATCGGCCTCGCCGATCGCGTCGATCGTGGATTTGAGGCTTTCCTGCACGAGGCGGGCCATCTGCGAGAGGCTGGCGAGCGGCCAGGTGGAGCCGGCCTGGTTGAGCACCAGGGTGCGCTTGGCGACGTTCGCCGCATAGTCGCCGATGCGCTCGATGTCGGTGGTGACCTTCAGCGCGGCGACGACCTGGCGGAGATCGTCGGCGACGGGCTGGCGCAGGGCGAGGACGCGGACGGCGAACTGCTCGATCGCGCGTTCGTCGGCATCGACCTTCGCGTCCATCTCGACGACGCGGGCGGCGATCGCGCTGTCATGGGTGAGAAGGGCGGTGACGGCATCGGCGAGCTCGGTCTCGACCAGGCCGCCCATCGCCGCGATCATGTCGCGCAGGCGGGCGAGATCGGCCTCGAAACTGCTCAGGATGTGCTTGCTGTCTTCGGGCATGGCCGTGCTCCTCAGCCGAACCGGCCGGTGATGTATTCCTGGGTGCGCCGCTCGCGCGGGGCGGTGAACATCTGCGTCGCGTCGGAGACCTCGATGAGCTCGCCGAGATAGAAGAAGGCGACGCGGTCGGCGCAGCGGCCGGCCTGCTGCATGTTGTGGGTGACGATGACGATGGTGAAGTCGCGCTTCAGCTCGTCGATCAGCTCCTCGATGCGCAGCGTCGAGATCGGGTCGAGGGCGGAGGTCGGCTCGTCGAGCAGGAGGACCTGCGGGCTGACCGCGATGCTGCGGGCGATGCACAGGCGCTGCTGCTGGCCGCCGGAGAGCGCGTTGGCCGAGGCGTGCAGCTTGTCCTTCACCTCGTTCCACAGCGCCGCCTTGTGCAGGGCGGATTCGACCCGCTCGTCCATCGCGCTGCGCGAGAGGCGCTCGTGCAGGCGGACGCCGAAGGCGATGTTCTCGTAGATCGATTTCGGGAAGGGCGTGGGTTTCTGGAACACCATGCCGACGCGGCGGCGCAGGCGGTTGATGTCGGTCCTCGGGTCGAGGATGTTCTCGCCGTCGAGGATCACCTCGCCCTCGGCGCGCTGGCCGGGATAGAGGTCGTACATCCGGTTGAGCACGCGCAGCAGGGTGGACTTGCCGCAGCCGGAGGGGCCGATCATCGCCGTGGTCTGGCGGTCGGGGAAGTCGATCGAGACCGATTTCAGGGCCTGGGTCGCGCCGTAATAGAAGTCGAGATTGCGGATCGAGACGCGGGGTTCCATCGCCGGCTCCACGACTTCGGACTTCATGCGGGCAGCTGCGTCGGGCATCACCAAATGACCTGTTCCTCAAAACGCCGCCCGCGGCCCTTGCGGACCGCGGGACGCGCCGGCGGCATCGCCGGATGGCAGTAGCGGACTATCATGCAACCATTGTGACAGTCGCATGAAGCTTTCATGACAGCGGCCGCGGCTCAGCTCGCCGAGGGGAGCTTCGGCTGCTTCACCATCCGCAGATAGGGCTTGAGCGTGCGGAAACCCTCGGGGAAGCGCTGCTTCGCCTCCTCGTCGGAGAGCGAGGGGACGATGATCACGTCCTTGCCGTCGGTCCAGTTGACCGGGGTGGCGACCTTGTAGCCGTCGGTCAGCTGGAGGGCGTCGATCACGCGGAGGATTTCCGCGAAGTTGCGGCCAGTCGCCGGCGGGTAGGTCATGATCAGGCGGATCTTCTTCTGCGGGTCGATGATGAAGACCGAGCGGACCGTCACCGTCGGGTCGGCCGCGGGGTGGATCATGTCGTAGAGGGTGGAGACCTTGCGGTCATGGTCGGCGATGACCGGGAAATTGAGCGTCTGGCCCTGGGTTTCCTCGATGTCGGCGGCCCAGCCCTTGTGGTTCTCGCCAGTGTCGACCGAGAGGCCGACGGGCTTGACGTTGCGCTTCTTCCACTCCGGCATCAGGCGCGCGGCCTCGGCCAGCTCGGTGGTGCAGACCGGGGTGAAATCCTTCGGGTGGCTGAACAGGATGCCCCAGGACGAGCCGAGATACTCGTGGAACTTCAGGCGCCCCTCGGAGCTGTCCTGTTCGAAATCCGGCGCGATCTGGCCGAGTTGAAGAGCCATGCTGGTGATCCTCCATCGCTGATGGCAAAGGGCGACGCCGCGCGGCCCGGACGGCCGGCGGCGTGCCCGACACATAGGACCGGACGCGGCGAAGCGCAAAACGCGCGGCCCTCGCCCTTTGGGGGATGGCCAACCGCGGCGGTCAGCCGCCATGACCAACCGCGGCGGTCAGCCGCCGGAGAGGACGCGGCCGGCGACGGCGTCGAGCCGTGCCACCAGATCGGGGTCGCGCGCGGCGGGGGCGGTGATCAGCGCGTGGTCGAGCGCGTGGTCGCAGCCGGCGGTGCAGGCGGGGCGGGCGGCGCCGAGGCCGGGGACGACGGCGCGGACCAGGGCGCGGGCGCGGTCGGCATTGCCGAGCAGCACCTTGACCACCTGCTCGACCGTGACCGCCTCGTGATCCTCGTGCCAGCAGTCGTAGTCGGTGACCATCGCGACGGTCGCGTAGCAGAGCTCGGCCTCGCGGGCGAGCTTGGCCTCGGGCATGTTGGTCATGCCGATCACCGAGCAGCCCCAGGCGCGGTAGAGATGGCTTTCCGCCTTCGTCGAGAATTGCGGGCCTTCCATCGCGAGATAGGTGCCGCCGCGGGTCACCGGCAGGTCGAGCGCGCGGGCGGAGCGTTCCAGCGCGTCGCCCAGCCGGGCGCAGACCGGCTCGGCCATCGAGACATGGGCGACGCAGCCGGCGCCGAAGAAGCTTTTCGCGCGGGCGAAGGTGCGGTCGATGAACTGGTCGACGATGACGAAATGGCCGGGCGGCAGATCCTCGCGCAGGCTGCCGACGGCGGACATCGACAGGATGTCGGTGACGCCGGCGCGTTTCAGCGCGTCGATATTGGCGCGGTAGTTGAGGTCGGTCGGCGAGAGCTTGTGGCCGCGGCCGTGGCGCGGCAGGAACACCACCGACACACCTTCGAGCGTGCCGAACATCAGCTCGTCCGACGCCTCGCCCCAGGGGGTGGCGACGCGCTCCCAGCGCTTGTCCTCGATCCCCTCGATGTCATAGAGGCCGGAGCCGCCGATGACGCCGATGACCGGGCGGCGGGGTTCGGCCGCGCTCATGCGCGCCGCCGGCGGAAGACGACGGCGCCGAGACCGCCGAGGACGAGCAGGAAGAGGATGGCGCCGAGGCCGCTGACCTTGCGGTCCTCCAGCTTGGGATCGGCGGTCCAGGCGAGGAATTCGGCGACGTCGTGCGCCATCTGCGCCGCGTCGGGCTGCTTGCCGTCGGCCAGCGTGACGGAGCCGGGCTTCAGCGCCGGGGGCATCGCGATCTGCCCGCCGGGGAAGGCGACGTTGTAATAGTGGTTCGGCAGCAGGGTCAGGTTCGGCGGGGCCTTGCGGTAGCCGAGCAGCAGCGACTGGACATAGGCGGCGCCGCGCGGATGGCCGGCCTCGAACAGCGAGAGGTCCGGCGGCAGGGCGCCGTGATTGGCGGCGATCGCGGCCTTCGCATCGGGGTAGGACCAGGTGATGGCGTCGTCCGGCGTGGCCTTGACCATATGCGGCTTGCCGTGGGCGTCGGTGCCGTCCGGCTGGCTGATCTGCGCGGTGATCGCCGCGATGTCCTTCTCGGAAAGGCCGATGCCGCCGAGATCGCGGTAGTGCACGAGGCTGAGCCCGTGGCAGCTCGCGCAGTCGGCGCGGTAGACGGCGAAGCCGGTCTGCAGCGCGGCCTGGCTGTAGCCGCCGAACAGCGAGTCGAAGCCGAAGCCGTTGCCGCTGGCGAGGGCCGGGCCGGCGGCGAGAAGCGCCCCGGCGGTGAGGCAGGTGGCAAGCAGGCGCCGCATCAGGCGGTCCTCCGCGAAAGCCGCGCCGGCACCTCGTGCGGGGTTTCCAGCATGGTGACCAGCGGCGTGATGATGAGGAAATGGGCGAAGGCGTAGATCGCGGTGATGTCGATCACGGCGGGCCAGAGGCCGCGCCCGGGCTCGCTGGCGGCGATGCCGAGGAGGACGAGATCGACCGCGAGCAGGACCAGGAAACCGGCATAGACCGGACGGTAGCGGCAGCTCGCCACCGCGCCGCGATCGAGCCAGGGCAGCGCGCCGAGCAGGAGGAACGCCGCGACCGTCAGCAGCAGGCCGCCGCCGGGCGAGCCGCCCATGCGGGCGAAGCCGTGGAAGACCAGCAGGTACCAGGGCGGCGTGACCCGCAGAGGAATCGCCAGCGCCGCCGGCAGGACCGGGGTTTTCGGCGTGCCGAGGCCCGGATTGAAGGCGAGGATGGCGGCGAAGATCAGCGCGAAGATCAGGAAGGCGGTGAAATACTGGCCGGCCTGGGCGGAGCGGGGCAGCAGGTCGCGCGGGTCGGGGGTGGCGATGCCGTCGGGGTTGGCGGGCGGGGCGGCGCGGGAGGCGGCGATGGTGAGGGCGGCGATCAGCAGGACGAGGAAGCCGATCGCCTCATGCGCCATCGCGATGCGCGGGCCGGTGGCGGCCGTGAGGCCGGCGCCGCCGAGAAAGGCGGGGCCGACAAGATGGCCGAACAGCGGAATGGCGGCGAGATGCGCCTGCATGATCAGCAGCGCGCCCTGGGCGGCGGGGCTGCCGGTCATCGCGAAGCCGAGGAAGCCGACCGCCATGCAGGCGAAGAGACGCACGATCCCGATGATCCAGGCGAGTTCGCGGCCGTTGCGGTAGGTGCCGTAGAAGGCGCCGCGGAACAGTTCGACGAACAGCACGCCGAACAGCATGGTGGTGCCGACGCGGTGCAGGTCGCGGATCAGCCAGCCATAGGGGACGTTGCGGGTGTAGTCGGCGATCGACCGCGCGGCGCCGGACAGGCTCGGCTGGTAGGCGAGGCCGAGCCAGATGCCCGAGAGCGTCAGCACCGCGAGGGCGACGCCGACCAGCGGGCCGACCGACCAGGAGAGCGGCTGGCTGGCGGGGACCAGGCCATCGCTCCAGTGGCGGCGATAGACGGCGCAGAGCGGCAGGCGGGCCTCGAACCAGCCGGGTTTCGTGTCGGTGCTCATGTCAGCGCAACTGGTTCATCATGGCCGGGGCGAGCGGCGCGGGGGCTGGCCCGGAGCGGGAGGGCGCGAGGGCGGCGGCGAAGCACCAGAGCAGGACGACGAGCCCCATCACCGAAATCGTGGCAAAAATGATCCGCAGGGAATCGAGCTGCCCGCCGTCTCCCTGTCCGCCGCCATGCGCGCCGGCATCCGCTTGCGTTGCCATGAGCTGTCTCCGTGACCAACCTGTTGCCTCTGGATGACCGCAAACCGCATAAAATTCAATCCCGTCCGGCCGGCGGGAGGGGTTGCGCGCGCTGGAAGGGGGGCGGCGATGCTGTATAAGTCGGGCATGAATGATCGTTCCGCACCGAATCCGCCCGCCCCCGCCCACGAGGCGCTGAAACCGGCGGCGAGCGAGTGGTTCCGCACGCTGCGCGACCGCATCTGCGCCGCCTTCGAGGCGATCGAGGACGCGCATGGGGGAATGCTGGCGGACCGCGCGCCGGGCCGCTTCGCCCGCACGCCCTGGACGCGCGCGCCGGACGGGCAGAACCGGCTGGAGGGCGGCGGCGAGATGAGCCTGATGCGCGGCCGGGTGTTCGAGAAGGTGGGGGTGAACATCTCGGTGGTGGGCGGCGCGTTCAGCCCGGACTTCGCGAAGAACATTCCCGGCGCGGCGGAGGACCCGCGCTTCTGGGCGGCGGGGATCAGCCTGGTGGCGCACATGCACTCGCCGCGCGTGCCGGCGGCGCACATGAACACGCGGATGATCGTGACGACGAAGGGATGGTTCGGCGGCGGCGGCGATCTCACCCCGTTGCAGCCGGGGACGGCGGCGGCGAAGGAGGACGCGGCGCTGTTCCACGACGCGTTCCGGGCGGCGTGCGACAGATACGATCCCGACTACTACCCGCGCTTCAGCAAATGGTGCGACGAGTATTTCTACCTGCCGCATCGCGGCGAGACGCGGGGTGCGGGGGGGATTTTCTACGATTACCTGGAGACCGAGCCGGAGCGGCATTTTGCTTTCACCCGCGATGTCGGCCTCGCGTTTCTGGAATCCTATCCCGCGATCGTGCGGCGGCGGATGGACGAGGCGTGGACGCCGGAGGAACGCGAGGCGCAGCTGGTGCGGCGGGGGCGGTATGTCGAGTTCAACCTGCTCTATGACCGCGGCACCACGTTCGGGCTGAAGACCGGCGGCAATACCGAGGCGATCCTGATGAGCATGCCGCCCGAGGTCAAATGGCCGTGATGGCGGCGTGAGGGCGTGGTGGTCCGGCACGGCGGGGGAGCTCGCCGCGGCGGCGCCGGAGGCGGTGATCGGCGCCCTCGCCCGCCGGCTGGTCGAGACCCATGCGCTCAACCATGAGGAGCAGATCCGCGCCTGGCGGGCGCAGCTGCCGATCCTGACCGCGGCGCTGGCCGGGTGCCCGGGCTGGCGGGTGTTGCTGGAATATCCGCTGATCCGGCTGGGGCGGCGGATCGATGCCGTTGTGCTGGGAGAGCGCGGGATTTTCGTGCTCGAATTCAAGATCGGGGCGGCGCGGTTCGCCAATGCCGACCGGTTGCAGGTGGAGGATTACGCGCTCGACCTGTTCGATTTTCACGCCGAGAGCCGGCGCCATCCGATCGTGCCGGTGCTGGTCGCCCCGGACGCGCCGGCGCGCGCGGCGACCCCGCCGCTGCTGGCCCAGCCGATCATGCCGGTGATGGAGGCGAATGCCGCATCGCTCGGCGGGCTGATCGCGGCGACCGAGGCGATGCTGCCGGCGCCGGCGGCGGCGATCGACGCGGCGGCCTGGGAGGCGGGGGCGTATCGGCCGGTGCCGACCATCGTCGAGGCGGCGACCATGCTCTATCGCCGGCACGGGGTGGAGGAGATCGCCGCGGCGCGGGCGGATGTGAGCAACCTGACGCGGACGACCGAGGCGATCGGCCGCGCGGTGGACCGGGCGCTGGCGGCGGGCGAGCGGGTTGTGGTGTTCGTCACCGGGATTCCGGGCGCGGGCAAGACGCTGTGCGGGCTGAACACGGTGTTCCGCAGCGCCGCACCTGCGGCGTTCCTGACCGGCAACCTGCCGCTCGTGCATGTGCTGCGCGAGGCGCTGGCGCGGGATGCGAAGGGCCCCGGCATGTCGCTGCGGGCGGCGAACCACCGGCTGGACAGCGCGATCCAGCCGCTGCTCGGCTTTCTGCGCGACAACGTGCCGCGCGCGGCGGCGCCGCATGAGCGGGTGATCGTGTTCGACGAGGCGCAGCGGGCATGGGACGCGGCCTTCGGGCAGCGCAAGTTCCAGCTCGATGACAGCGAGGCCGGGCTGTTTCTCGACATCATGGCGCGGCACGAGGGCGGGGCGGCGATCGTGGCGCTGGTGGGCAACGGACAGGAGATCAATACCGGCGAGGCGGGGCTGGCCTCGTGGGGCGAGGCGCTGGCGCGGCGGCCGGGCTGGCGGATCGTCGGGCCGGAGGGGGTGATCGGCCATCCCGATCCGGCGCGGCGGCTGGCGGATGCGGCGCCGGCGGGGATGGAGATCGATCCGGCGCTGCATCTGGATGTCAGCGTGCGGCAGGTGCGCTCGGCCGCCGCCGCGGCGTGGATCGACGCGGTGCTGGACGGGCGGGCGGAGATGGCGGCGGGGATCGCTTCTGCCGCGGGCGGGGTGCCGTTCCGGATCACGCGGTCGCTCGACGCGATGCG
Source organism: Acidiphilium sp. JA12-A1 (assembly GCF_000724705.2). Taxonomy (NCBI): domain Bacteria; kingdom Pseudomonadati; phylum Pseudomonadota; class Alphaproteobacteria; order Acetobacterales; family Acidocellaceae; genus Acidiphilium; species Acidiphilium sp. JA12-A1. Next base: position 1,338 of record NZ_JFHO01000082.1, on the reverse strand, counting down.
GGCGGCGCTGCGGGGGGCCTCGCGCGGGACGCGGCGGGCCGGGCTCGTGTGCAGCGCCGGGGCGAAGCGGCTGCGGGCGGAGGGGCTGTCGGCCGATTTTCCGCATATGGACCGGCAGGCGGTGGCGAGCTGGTTCCTCAATGCCTGGCCGGACGTGCGCGCCTCGGACGCGCTGGAGGCGCCGGCGACGCAATATGCCTGCCAGGGGCTGGAGATCGACAATGTCGGCCTGTGCTGGGGCGGCGACCTGATCCGCCCGCCCGTCGGGGATGGATGGCTGGCGCGGCGCTTTCGCGGCACGCGGTGGGAGGAGATCCGCCATAAGGAGGCAGCCTCCTGGCAGGTGAATACCTATCGGGTGCTGCTCTCCCGCGCGCGCTATGAAACGGTGATTTTTGTTCCGCCCGGCGATGCGGGGGATGCGACACGGCCGCCGGCGGAGTTCGACCGGATCGCGGCGTTTCTGACGGCGGCGGGCGCGGCGCCGCTGGCGGTGGATGCGCGGGCGGAGTCCCCTGCCCCGCTGCTTTTCGGCTGACGCGCCGGGGCGGGATCCGCAACCCGGTGGATGGCCGGGCGACCAGCCGGATGCGGGTGCCCGGAAACGCCCGCGTCGATCATGCCGACCCGTCATCGGGCGCGGGGACCAGCACCACGGCAGCGAGATTCACGCGGCGTTTGCCACCAGAGGTGGCGCTCGCCAAAAATTAGTTTCACATATTATTTTGTAAGAGGGGCAAAAGGGTGGGTAACCCGAGTTCGACTTGGTCAGCAGGCCAACGATCGAGCAGGTGGCGGGAACGAAGAAATTGTCGCGGATACTGGTTAGGTGGGGCGGAGGCGGGCTCTGACGTAGAAGTCGAGCGGCGCGATGATCGCGGCCCCCACCACCTTGAACCTGCTACCCAGATAATCCCAGATCGCGATGCCAAGTTTGTCACAGGTCTTGGCGAGGCTCAGGAACGCGTCGCGGCAATCCCGGCCGGTCTCACTCCGGGTTCCGGCGCTGATCTTCCGCCGCGTGACGTGACCGCGGATGTCGTTTTCCGAACCATTGGTGTGGAGCGGGATTTCCGGCCGTTCCAGCACCATCAGTAGTTCGGCCTTGTTGGCGTGCAGCCGCGCCAGCAGACGGTCCAGCGTCACGAAGCCGGTGCGGCAGAGGAAGATACGGTCGAAGCGGGTCCGTAACGCCCGAGCCTGCCGCTTGCCCGGTTTTTGCTGGTACGCTTTCGAGGTCCGCGTAAAAATCCCAGATCAGGCCACGAACCCGCGTTTGAGCGGCGCGATGCTGGTCGTTGAACGTGTCCAGTTTATGCACCAGCCGTTCCGCGTGGA
>NZ_JFHO01000083.1:0-25360 GCF_000724705.2 Acidiphilium sp. JA12-A1 | reverse complement strand
CGCCGCCCCCGCCGCCCCGGTGCGGATGGACCTGCTCGCCCATATCCAGACCCGCGGCGATGTCGGCGCCCGCTTCGGCGACTGGCTGGGCGAAGCCGGGTCCGGCCACTGGATCGAGGGCATCGCCATCGCCGCCCCCGAGGGCATCGACCCGGCCGACCTCACCTACCAGGCGGTGCTCGGCCGCGGCTGGCTCTCCCCCTGGGTCGAGGCCGGGCACTATTGCGGCAGCCGCGGCATGGCGCTGCCGCTGCTCGGCTTCCGCGTCCGCCTGCAGGGCGAGGCGGCGAAGCGGTTCGACCTGCGCTGCGAGGCAACCTTCATCGACGGTTCGAAGACCCGCCCGGTCGGCAACGACGAAACCTGCGAGTCCGAGAGCCTGGCCGCGCTGGAGTCGATGCGCGTCACCCTGCTGCCGCGCGCGGCGGCGAAACCCGCCCCCCGCGGCCGCCGCTGAGCCGGGGCGCGCCGTGAAGTTCCTCTTCGTCCACCAGAACTTTCCGGGCCAGTACCTGCACATCGTGCGCGACCTGCTGGCCGAGGGCGGGCACGAGATCGTGTTCATGACCGAGCCGAACCGCAACGCCATTCCCGGCGTGCGCAAGGTCACCTACGCGGCGCCACCCCGCGTGCCGGACGGCGTCCACCCCGCCGCCCGCGAATACGACATGGCGATGCGCCGCGCCGAGGCCGGCTATGCCGGGGCGATGCAGATCCGCGCCCTCGGCTTCCGGCCGGACATCATCGTCGGCCATCACGGCTGGGGCGAGATGCTCAACCTGTGCGACGTGTTTCCCGGCGTGCCGATCCTCGGCTATTTCGAGTTCTACTACCGGATCGACGGGACGGACGTGAACTACGATCCCGAATTCCCGATGCCGCCCGAGCGCTTCGGCGCGGTGCGGGCGAAGAACGGGGTGAACCACCTCGCCTTCGCCCTCGGCCAGCACGGCCAGACGCCGACCGAATGGCAGCGCAGCACCTATCCCGCGTGGATGCACGGCCGGCTCTCCATCGTCCGCGAGGGAGTCGATCTCGGCATCTGCCGCCCCGATCCCGCCCTGCGCCGCCGCACCCTGAAGGTCGGCCCGCTCAGCGTCGCGCCGCGGCAGAAGCTCATCACCTATGTCGCCCGCAACCTCGAACCCTATCGCGGCTTCCACACCTTCATGCGCGCCCTGCCGCGCATCCTCGCCGCCCGCAGCGACGTGGTGGTCTCCCTCGTCGGCGGCGACGAGATCAGCTACGGCGCGCCGCCGCCGCAGGGCAACTGGCGCGGCGTGATGATGCAGGAACTCGCCGGCCGGATCGACCTCTCGCGCGTGCATTTCCTCGGCCGCGTCGAATACGAGGACCATATCGCCCTGCTCCGCCGGTCGGACGCGCATGTCTACCTGTCCTACCCCTTCGTCGCCTCCTGGAGCCTGCGCGAGGCGATGGCGGTCGGCGCGCCGATCGTCGGCGGCGATACGCCGACCGTCACCGAATTCATCGCCGATGGCGAAACCGGCCTGGTCGCCGCGAATCTCGACCCCGATTCGGTGGCCGACGCCGTGCTCCGGATGCTGGAGGAGCGCGACCTCGCCGCCCGCCTCGGCGAAACCGCCCGCGCCTATGCGGTCGCAAATCTCGATCTCGCCCAGTATCTGCGCGATTTCCGCGCCGAGATGACCCGCGTCGCCGGCCGCGACATCGTGCCCGAGGCGCCGTCGCCGCGCCCTGGCGCCAAACCGGCGCGCGCCGTGAAGGCCGCCGCGGCAAGGCCGACCGGTGCAAAAGCTTCCCCGGCGAAGCCCGCCGCCGTAAGGAAGGCGGCGGCCGCGAAACCCCGGGCGGCCGCGCGCCGGCGCTGAACCTCGGGGCGACAGGAGATCGGGATGCAGGCAATGCCGGATAACGTCATGGTGGTCGATCACCCGCTGGTCGCGCACAAGCTCACCCTGCTGCGCGCCGCGGCGACGCCGACGGGCGATTTCCGCCGCCTCGTCCGCGAGATCAGCCTGCTGATGGGCTACGAGGTGCTGCGCGACCTGCCGACCGAGCCGGTCCATATCGAAACCCCGCTGGAGCCGATGACGGCCCGCCAGGTCTCCGGCAAGAAGCTCTGCTTCATCTCGATCCTGCGCGCCGGCAACGGCATTCTCGACGGCATGGTCGATCTCGTGCCCTCGGCGCGCATCGGTCATGTCGGCCTCTACCGCGACCCGCTCTCGCACGAGCCGATCGAATACTACTTCAAGGTCCCGGACGACATGGACCAGCGCCTGACCGTGGTGGTCGACCCGATGCTCGCCACCGGCCATTCGGCGGCGGCGGCGGTCACCAGGCTGAAGCGGGCAGGGGCGGGGGCGATCAAGTTCGTCTGCCTCATCGCCGCCCCGGAAGGCATCGCCGCCCTGCACGCCGCCCATCCGGACGTGCCGGTCTACACCGCGGCGATCGACCGGCAGCTCGACGAGCACGCCTATATCCGCCCCGGCCTCGGCGACGCCGGCGACCGTCTCTTCGGCACCAAGTGATTTCGCGCCTCCCCCGCCGCGCGGGCGGGTGGAAGCGCAAAATCACTCCATGACCGCCATTTCCGGCTTCTCCGCCTTCGCGGCCATGGCGGCCTGCGGCGGGCGGCGCATCAGCAGCAGGCAGAGCATGGTCGGGATGCTGATGACCATCATGAACTTGAACGCGTCGATGAAGGAGATGATCTGCGCCTGCTGGTCGAGTGTCGCGTTCAGCAGCGCCGCCCCGGCATGGGTCATCGGGTCGAGCAGGCGCGAGACCGCGCCGCCCACCTGCAGGTTGCGGCTGAACGGCGTCACGTGGTCGGCGAGCGTGGCGTGGTTCACCTGCGCCATCTGCACCTGCACCGCCTCGGTGACGGAAATGCCCACCGCCATGCCGATATTGCGCATCAGGCTGAGCAGCGAGGTGCCCTGGGTGCGCAGCGCCTGCGGCAGCGTGTAGAAGGCGACGACCTGCAGCGGGGTGAACACGAAGCCGAGCCCCATTCCCTGCACGATCAGCGTCTCGATCATGTAAGACTGCGGCGAGGAGGGCAGCCACTGCATCATCATCCAGAACGAGACGACGAGCAGCGCGAAGCCCGCGGCCATCAGCGCGCGCGGGTCGATCCGGTTCGACAGCCGCCCCGCCAGCATCATCGCCCCCATCGTGCCGATGCCGCGCGGCGCCATCACCAGCCCCGCCGTCTCCACCGGGTAGTTGCCGAGCTTTTCGAGGAAGGGCGGCATCAGCGTCGCTGACGACAGCAGCACCGAGCCCACCGCGAACATGGTGATCAGCCCGGCATTGAGGTTGCGGTCGGCGAACACCCCGCGCGGGATGAACGGGTTCTTCGCCGTCATCATGTGGACGATGAACAGATAGAGCCCGATCACCGCCAGCACCGCGAAGGTGACGATCTCCGGCGAGCCGAACCAGTCCTTCTCCTGCCCGCGGTCGAGCATGATCTGCAGCGAGCCGAGGAAGAGCGACAGCACGGCGAAGCCGATCCAGTCGAACTGCCCGCTCGCCGGCCGCCGCGCCCGCTTCGGCATGAACGCGCCGAGGGCCAGCACCGCGGCGATGCCGAACGGCACGTTGACGAAGAACACGTAGCGCCAGTTGTAGAAATAGGTGAGATAGCCGCCCAGCGTCGGCCCCAGGATCGGCCCGATCATGACGCCGACGCCCCAGATCGCCATCGCCGAGCCGCGCTTCTCGACCGGGTAGATGTCCAGCATGGTGGACTGGCTGAGCGGCACCAGCGCGGCGCCGAACACGCCCTGCAGCAGCCGGTCCATCACCATCTCGCCGAGCGAGGTGGCGACGCCGCACATCATCGAGCTGACGGTGAAGCCCACCAGCGAGATCAGGAAGATGTTCTTCCGCCCATACTGCGCGGCCAGCCAGCCGACCGGCGCGGTCATGATCGCGGCGGCGATGACGTAGGAGGTCAGAACCCAGGTGATCTCGTCATACGAGGCCGAGAGCGAGCCCTGCATGTAGGGTAGCGAGACGTTGGCGATGGTCGCGTCCAGCGCCTGCATCAGCGTGCCGATCATGCAGCCGACCGTGACGATCGCCCGCGGCAGCCCGCTGAGCTGCATTTCCTCCTCGTGCGAAGCCGGCCCGGCCATGGTTCAGCGCTCCCGCCGCATCCCGGCTCAGAACAGGTCCGAAAGCCGGTTCTGGTGCCCGGTGGTGATGGTGATCTCGGCGGTCATGCCGTTGCGCAGCACGAGGTCCTTCGGCCCGCCGGTGATGTTCACCCGCAGCGGAATGCGCTGCACCACCTTCACCCAGTTGCCCGAGGAATTCTCCGCCGGCAGGATCGAGAAGCTCGACCCGCTGGCCGGCGAGATGCTGGCGACCACGCCCTGCCAGGTCTGCCCCGGATAGGCGTCGACATGCACCTTCACCTTGTCGCCCGGCTTCACCCAGGTCAGCGAGGTCTCCTTCGGCTGCGAGCGGATCCACACATCGCTGGTCGAGACCAGCGCGAAGGCCGAGGTGCCGGCCGGCAGGAACATGCCCGGCTCCAGCTTGTCGGTCTCCGTCACTACCCCGGCGAAGGGCGCGCGCACGATCGAGTGGCGGTAGTTCAACTCGGCGGTGGCCAGCGCCGCCTTCGCCGCCTTGTATTGCGGCGTGTCCCCGATCTTGATCTTGGGGTTGCCCGACAGTTTCGCGAGATCGACGCCCGCCTGCGCCGTCATCGAGGCGAGCGTCGCCTCGTCGCCCTGGAGCTTGTATTTCGCATCGTCATAGGCGGTGCGCGTCACGCCGCCGGTGTGCACCAGCGCCGCGTAGCGCGCGAAGTTCAGCCTGTCGTTGTCCACCACCGACTGCTGGGTGCGGATCTTCGCGATCTCGGCGCGATAGCCGGCCCGCGTCGCCTCGATCTCCTGGCCCACCTCGGCGAGGTTCGCCTTCGCCTGGGCGATCGCCACCCTGAAGCGCGACGGGTCGAGGGTGAACAGCACCTGCCCCTTCTTCACCTGCTGGTTGTCATGGACATCGACCGTCTCGACGAGGCCCGACACGTCGGTCGACAGCGCGACCCGCGCCGCCCGCACATAGGTATCGGTCACGTTCACCGTGCCGCCGCTCAGCAGCCAGTAGACCAGGATCGCGCCGAGGATCACCAGCACGCCGCCGATCATCAGCAACGGGCGCAGCATCCGCCCGGAGCGGCTGCGTCCCCTCGTCGCCTCCTGGCGCATCTCGGCTTCGCGGGCCACGGGGCCGGTTGCGGTACTCGTTTGGGACATCAGACCATCTCCTGTTCGGCTTGTGCCGTGGTATCGTCGCCGGAAGCGGCGGCCATCCCGCCCGGCGCCGCCGCGCACGCTCCCGTTTCGTCATGTGCCGCGCCGCCGCAGCGCCCGGCGCCGAGCAGCGTCGCCTTGATCCGCAGCAGCTCCCCGACCAGCGTATCCATCGTCTCCGGCGCGAGCCCGCTGCCGATCAGCGCCGCGACCGCGCCGCGCTGGGCCTCGATCTCGGCGAGCAGCGGCCGCGCCGCCTCGGTCAGGTGCAGACGCCAGATCCGCCGGTCGCGCGGGTCGGCCCGCCGCTCCACCAGGTTGCGCGCCGCCAGCCGGTCGGTCAGCCGCGCGACGCTCATCGGCTCCACCTCCAGCAACTCGGCGAGATCCTTCTGCGACAGGCCCGGATGCCGGGCGAGCTTGATCAGCATCGCCCATTGCGCGCGGTTCATGCCGTGCAGCCTCGCGCGGCGGTCGATTTCAAGCCGCAGCAGCCGCGCCACATCGTGCAGCAGCAGCAGCAGGTCGGGTTCGGCGGGCAACTGGGACATAGCAGCCGAGATGATAAGGTGCGTTACGAGTAAGTGCCACTGCCGCAGTTCTGCGTTTTTCGCAGGGGCCGTTCCCGGCCCGCCCCCCTTGCGCGCCGGCGTCCGCTCAGGCGCTCACCCGGCCAGCGCCTGGTGCAGCACCGGAATGGCGCCGGACAGCATGATCTGCACGCCGATGCCAAGCAGGATGAACGCCGCCAGCCGCGACAGCACCCGCCGCCCGGTCGCGCCGAGGATCACGTCCAGCCGGTCGGCCGCCGCATAGCTCACCCAGGTGATCGCCGCGATCGCCACCGCCGCGAGCGACATCCCGGCGTAGAACGCGCCGAGCGGCGTGCCATAGGCGCCCCGTTCCGTCCCCAGCGTCACCGCGACGGCGATGGTCCCCGGCCCGGTGGTGAAGGGCAGGGTGAGCGGAAAGAACGCCATCGAGGCGATCTCGTCCGGGTCCTGGTCCGGCGCGGGCAGCGAGCTTGCCGCCTGCGCCTGCTTGCGCGCCTCGGTCACCTCCGGCGCGTTCAGCATCTGGAACGCCCGGCTCGCCACCACCGCGCCGCCGGCCAGCCGCAGCGCGTTCAGCGTGATGCCGAAGAAGCTCAGGATATAGCTGCCCGCCCAGAGCGAGACGAGCATCACCGCGGCGCTGTTCACCCCCACCTTGCGCGCCAGCGTCGCCCGCACCGGCCGGCTCGCATTGCCGGTGATCTCGTTGAAGATGATCGCCCCGGCCAGCGGATTGACGATCGACAGCAGCGCCGGAAACCCGAGCAGGAAGGCGTGCAGCCCGGGCCCGAGCAGGTTCAAGCCGGCAGTTCCCGCGCGGCGATCGCGGCGAACAGCGCCGCCCCGAGCGGGATGATCGCGTCGTTGAAGTCGTAGCGCGGATGATGCAGCGGCACCGAGCCGCGCTCGCCGTCCGCCTGGCCGATGCGGAAGAAGCAGCCCGGCCGTTCCAGCGCGTAGAAGGCGAAATCCTCCCCGCCCATCGAGGCCGGCATGGTGGTCCGCACCTGCGCCGCGCCCACCACGCCCCGCGCCGCCTCGGCGAAGGCGGCGGCGGCGGCGGCATCGTTGACCACCGGCGGATAGCCCCGCTCGTAGCCGACCTCCGCCGCCACCCCCGCGGCGGCGGCGAGTTCGGCCACCAGGCCCGGAATGTCGCGCGCCATCTGGTCCTGCACGTGCGGCATCAGCGTGCGCACCGTGCCCGACAGGGTGGCCACCTCGGGAATCACGTTGTTGGCGCTGCCGGCATGGAAGGTGCAGACCGAGACCACCGCCGAATCGAGCGGCGCCACCCGCCGCGCCACCAGGCTCTGCAACCCGACCACGATCTGCGCCCCGGCGACGATCGGGTCGATCGCCTGGTGCGGCCGCGCCGCGTGCCCGCCCTTGCCGGTCAGCCGGATCCGCAGCGTGTCCGACGCCGCGTTCACCGTCCCCGGCGAGGCCGAAACCACCCCCGCCGGCAGCAGCGGGTCGTTATGCGCGCCGAACACCGAATCGAACGGGAACCGCTCCAGCAGCCCGTCCTCCAGCATCGCCCGCGCCCCGGCGCCGCCCTCCTCGGCGGGCTGGAAGATGAAATGGATCGTCCCGGAAAACCGCCGCGTCGCCGCGAGGTAGCGCGCCGCGGCGAGCAGCATCGTGGTGTGCCCGTCATGCCCGCAGGCATGCATCGTCCCCGGCGTGGTCGAGCGCCAGGGCGCGTCGCCCGCCTCCTCGATCGGCAGCGCGTCCATGTCGGCGCGCAGCGCGATGGCCCGGTTCCCCGACCCCGCCCGCAGCGTGCCGACCACCCCGGTGCCGCCCACCCCGGTCGTCACCTCCAGGCCGAACGCCGCCAGCCGCTCCGCCACCAGCGCCGCGGTGCGGCGCTCCTGGTAGCCGAGTTCGGGATGCGCGTGGAAATCGCGGCGCCAGGCGGAAAATTCCGGCGCCCAGGCGAGAAGCTGCTCGTCGATCGTCATGGCGCGCAGAATAAGGCCAAAAGCGCCGCGCCGTCACCCATACCTCGCGGGGCAGGGCCGGCCGCCCCGCCGCCGGTTTCATGCCGCTGCCGTATAGGTGATAGGTGTACCCGACCCGTTATTGCACCGCAGCAAATGTGCCATATGGACGGTCAGACGGAGCGCCGCTCCGGGATGACAAGCCTGAACACGAACACATAAAGGAAGACTCCCATGAACAAGCTGACCCGCGCCATCGCCCTCATCGCCGCCCTCGGCGCCATCGCCCCGGTCGCCGCGAACGCCGCCACCTTCGGCAACACCCACGACCAGCTCGTGCAGAAGATCAACAACGCCTACGGCACCCAGTTCAAGACCGGCCACGCCGCCCCGGCCGCGCCGGCCCAGGCCCAGCACAACAACTGATCCGCGCGGCGCCCCGCGCGGGCGCCGAAACGACAGATAAAAAAACGAACAAACGCCGCCCCGAGGCTCCCCGGGGCGGCGTTTTCGTCGGTGCCGGCGGGCGGCGGCGTCAGGCCGCCGGGCGGATCGCCGCGTTGCGGATCTCGTCGTCCACCGTCTCGGCGAAGCGCTTGAAGTTCTCTTCGAACCGCGCCACCAGCTCCGCCGCCTGCCGGTCATAGGCGGCCTTGTCGGCCCAGGCCTCGCGCGGGTCCAGCACCGCCGACGGCACGCCCTCGACCGCATCGGGAATCATCAGCCCGAACGCCCGGTCCGGATGGAAGCTCGTGCCCTCCAGCGCGCCCGAAAGTGCCGCGTTCAGCAGCGCGCGCGTATGCCGGATCGACATCCGTCGCCCGGTCCCGAACGCCCCGCCGGTCCAGCCCGTGTTCACCAGCCAGCACGAGACGCCATGCTCGGCGATCAGCTTCGCCAGCAGCTCGCCATAGACCCGCGGCGGCCGCGGCAGGAACGGCGCGCCGAAACAGGTCGAGAAGGTCGCCTGCGGCTCGCGGCCCAGCCCCTTCTCGGTGCCCGCCACCTTCGCCGTGTAGCCGGAGAGGAAGTGATACATCGCCTGCGCCGGCGTCAGCTTCGCGATCGGCGGCAGCACCCCGAACGCATCCGCCGTCAGCATCACCACGTTGCGCGGCATCCCGCCCCGCCCGGTCGGCTCGACATTGGGGATGAACTCGATCGGGTAGCACGAGCGGGTGTTCTCGGTCAGGCTGCGGTCGGCGAGGTCCACCACCCCCTGCGCGTCCGCCACCACGTTCTCCAGCACGGTGCCGAAGCGGTGGCTCGCGGCGAAGATCTCCGGCTCCGCCTCGGCCGAGAGGTCGATCACCTTGGCGTAGCAGCCGCCCTCGAAGTTGAACACGCCATCTGGCCCCCAGCCATGCTCGTCATCGCCGATCAGCCGGCGCGCCGGGTCGGAGGAGAGGGTGGTCTTGCCGGTGCCCGACAGGCCGAAGAACAGGGCGACGTCGTCGTCCCGGCCGATATTGGCGCTGCAATGCATCGGCAGCACGCCGCGTTCGGGCAGCAGCCAGTTCATCACCGTGAAGATCGATTTCTTGATCTCGCCGGCATACTGCGTGCCGGCGATGACGATCCGCCGCTCCGCGAAGGACAGCGCGATCGCGGTCGAGGAGCGCACCCCGTCCACCGCCGGGTCGGCCTCGAATTCCGGCGCGTGCAGGATCACGAAATCCGGCTCGAACCCCTCCAGCTCCGCCGCGGCCGGGCGGATGAACATGTTCCGCGCGAACAGCGCCTGCCAGGCGTTGGTGGTGACGAGGCGCACCCGGATGCGGTTTTTCGGATCGGCGCCCGCGAACAGGTCCTGGGTGAACAGCTCGCGCCCCTGCAGGAAGGCCTGCACCCGGCCGCGCAGCGTCGCGTAATGCGCGGCGGAGAGCTTCTGGTTCACGCTCCCCCACCAGACATCGGCGCAGGTCTCCGGTTCGTCCACCACGAACTTGTCGGCGACCGAGCGCCCGGTATGCACGCCGGTCTCCACCATCAGCGCGCCATCGGCGGAAAGCCGGCCTTCGCCGCGGCGCAGCGCGTGGGCGACGAGGTCGGGGGCGGTCAGGTTGTCATGCAGGGCGGCGGCATGGGGAATGCCCGCGGGGGCCAGGATGGCCGCCTGTCGGGCGGCCTCGGAGTCGGTCTTCGTCGGGTTTGGCGTCACGGCTCTGGTCTTTCTTGGCTTCGACTTCATGTTCGATTTTCGCTATATGCCGTCCCTTACGGGTTTTTCCAAACCCGAAAAGCGAAAATTCGACCGCGCTCAGCGAAACTCAACCATGCGTCGCGCCGTCTGCCAAATTCGTGAGCGCATCTTCATAAACCCGCAACATCCGCCCGAAGGCGACGCGCAGCACGATGTCCTCGCGCCCGAGATCGAACCCGTCGGGGTCGAGCGTCACCATCCGCCAGCCGCCGCCGCTGCCGCCGTGCCGCGCGGCCACCTCGTCGAGGCGCGCGCCGAGCCCGTCATTCGCCGCCGCCATCGCCGCGCGGCACGCCGCCTGGTCCTGCAACGCCGCCGTCCTTGGCGACAGCCGCTCGACATCGAGCGTCGCCGCCCGCGCGAATCCGCCGACGAATCGCGCGCCCACCGGGCTCAGCCGGTAGATCCCGAAATCCGTGAACCCCGCGTAGCCGCGCGCATAGGGGTGGATGGCGAGGTAGCGCTCACGGTCCTCCGGCGCGTCCGAGCGCGCCGCGTCGCACACCAGCGACAGGCGCGGGCTGGTCTGCGGATTCGCCTCCGCCGGCGGTCCGCTGACCATCAGCGCGCAGCGCGGATCGCGGTCCAGCGCCCTGGTATGCGCCGAAAGCTGCGAGAGCAGCACCACCACGTCGCCCTCCGGCGTCACCGCCGGGGTGACGAGGGCGATCGCCGGATACTCGTCCTCGATCACCGCGAGGCTGCCCACCCGCGCCGCCCGCAGCAGCAGCCGCGCCTCGCGGTGGATGTCGTTCTGGATGTCCCTGGGCTCTTGCATCGGCGCCATATTCCCGTCACGTCAGATCCGGATACTGCGACGAAAGACGGCTGCAAGGCAAAACCCATGAAACAGACGATCGCCCTGGTCGACGACGACCGCCACATCCTCGAATCGGTGCAGATGACCCTCGAGCAGGAGGGCTTCGCCGTCCGCACCTATACCGACGGCGAATCCGCCCTCCAGGGGCTGATGACCCGCCCGGCCGACCTCGCGGTGCTCGACATCAAGATGCCGCGGATGGACGGGATGGAGCTGCTCCAGCGCCTGCGCGCCCGCTCGGCCATGCCGGTCATCTTCCTCACCAGCAAGGACGACGAGCTCGACGAGCTGATGGGCCTGCGCCTCGGCGCCGACGACTACATCACCAAGCCCTTCAGCCAGCGCCTGCTGCTCGAGCGCATCCGCGCCCTGCTGCGCCGCAACGAGGCCAGCCGCGCCGAGGGGTCCGGCGCCGCCCCCACCGGCGTCATCGGCCGCGGCGACCTCACGCTCGACGAAACCAAGCACCAGTGCCTCTGGAAGGGGCAGGACATCCAGCTCACCGTCACCGAGTTCCTGCTGGTCAAGGCGCTCGCCGCCCGCCCCGGCATGGTCAAGTCGCGCGACCAGCTGATCGACGCCGCCTATGGCGAGAACGTCTATGTCGACGACCGCACGATCGACAGCCACATCAAGCGCCTGCGCCGCAAGTTCCGCGCCGTCGATGACGAGTTCGACCAGATCGAGACGCTCTACGGCATCGGCTACCGCTACAAGGAAGCATGACCGCGGCGGCCTCCTTTCCCGCCGGCGGGCGCGGCTGGCGGCGGGTCTCGCCGCTGCTGCGCCGCATCCTGCTGGTCAACGCCCTGCCGCTCGCCCTCATCGTCGCGGCGCTGCTCTATCTCGACCAGTACCAGCACGGCCTGCTCACCGCCGAGGTCACCGCGCTGCGCGAGCAGGCGCGGATCTATGCCGGCGCGCTCGCCGAATCGGCGGTGCAGTCCAACGCGTCGGACCAGCCCTCGCTGAAGCCGGACCTCGCCCGCCCGCTGCTCTACCGCCTGACCGAGCCGACGCCGAACGCCCAGGCCCTGGTCTACGGGGCGGATGGACGGGTGATCGCCAATTCGCGCATCCGCCAGGGGCCGGGCGGGGCGATCGTGACCGAGCCGCTGCCGCCGGTGCAGCCGCGCGGCGACTTCGCCCGCGCCGTCAGCTTCCTCTACGACCAGTTCGTCGCCTTCCTGCCGAGTTCCGAGGTCACCTCCGGGCAGGACGGCAAGGGCGGCTCCGGCCTCGGCTGGCAGCCCAGCGTGCGCGAGGTGCTGAAGCTCACCGGCGCCAAGCCCTCGCACGCGGCGCCGCCCTTCATCCGCCGCGCCGCCGATGGCCGGCTGCTGATCACCGTCTCCGAACCCATCGTCCGCGCCAAGAACACGGTCGGCGCCGTGCTCCTCACCCGCGAGGCGACCGAGGTCGACCGCGCGGTCTTCGCCGTGCGGGTATCGATCCTCGGCCTGTTCGTGCTCGCCCTGGTGCTGACCGTGCTGCTTTCGGTCTATCTCGCCCGCACCATCGCGACGCCACTGCTCCGCCTCGCCGCCTCGGCCGGCCGCCTGCGCGAGGGCCGTGGCGCGATGACCGAGCCGGTGCCCCCGCCGATCGCCGCCCGCGACGACGAGATCGGCGTCCTCGCCCGCGCCCTCGAGGAATCCGCCCACGCCCTCTGGGCGCGGATGGACGCGATCGAGCGCTTCGCCGCCGATGTCGCGCACGAGATCAAGAACCCGCTCTCCTCGATCCGCTCCGCCGTCGAGACCGTCCGCCGGACGGACGATCCCGCCCGCGCCGCCCGCCTGTTCGACATCATCTCGCAGGACGTCCGCCGGCTCGACCGGCTGATCTCCGACATCAGCGATTCCTCGCGCCTCGATTCCGAAATGTCGCGCACCGCGCTGGAGCCGGTCGACCTCGCCCCCATCCTCGCCGCCCTCGCCGAGATCCACCAGTCCACCCGCGAGGACGACGCGCCGGTGATGGTGCTCGACGCGCCGAAGACCGGCCTCGTCGTCCGCGGCGCCGAGGGACGGCTGGTCCAGGTCCTGCGCAACCTGATCGGCAACGCGATCTCCTTCAGCCCGCAGCGCGGCAAGATCTGGCTGCGCGGCCGCGTCACCGGCAGCATCGTCGAACTCGCCGTCGAGGACGAGGGCCCCGGCATCCCCGATGCCAAGCTCGACCACGTGTTCGACCGCTTCTACTCCGAGCGCCCGCAGGGCGAGGGCTTCGGCAACCATTCCGGCCTCGGCCTGTCGATCTCCCGGCAGATCGTCGAGGCCCATCAGGGCCGCATCACCGCCGAGAACCGCCGCGACCCCGAGGGCGCGGTCATCGGCGCCCGCTTCGTCATCCGCCTGCCGCGCGGATGACCGCGAAGCACCGTCATGCCTCCGTGCCGACCACCGAACGCCCCGGCAACCGCCCCTTCGGGATCCCGGCGAACGCCAGATGGGCCGGCGTCCCGATCCCCGGGTTCCTCGCCATCGCGATCGCCGCCCTGGATGCCTGGACGGTCTGGTGCAACGCCTCCCCCGCCACCTATTTCCACTACGGCAAGATCATGTTCTTTCCGCTGATCGCCGCCGGCGTACTCATGGCCTGGGCGCTCAATTCCGGCAAGCTGGTGATGATCCGCCTGTGGCACGTCTTCGCCCGCCTCGTGGTCGCGGCCTATGCCGTGCTCGCGGTCATCTTCATCGCCGAACTGGCGGTCTATCCGTTCGCCCGCGCCTTCGGCGCCGTCATCGGCCTGGTCATTTTCCTGCTGACCGCGCCGTTCTTCCTGCTGATGCGGCGCGATTTCCGCCACAGCCGCTGGCTCGACCCCGATTCGCTGCCCTCCGAATGGGAAATCGCGGCCATCCACGACCCGAATTCGATCAACTACCAGCCACCGAAACGCAAACGAAGCTGACCGTCCGGCCATGAAAAAAGGGCCGGCGCAACCCGCCGGCCCTTCCCGCATCCGAACGCCCGCCGGAGATCACCCCTGGCGTTCGACCATCATCTGCTTGATCTTGCCGATCGCCTTCGCGGGGTTCAGCCCCTTCGGGCAGGTCTGCGTGCAGTTCATGATCGTGTGGCAGCGATAGAGCTTGAACGGATCTTCCAGCGCGTCGAGCCGCTTGCCGGTCGCCTCGTCGCGCGAATCCGCGATCCACCGATACGCCGCCATCAGCACGGCCGGGCCGAGATAGCGGTCGCCGTTCCACCAGTAGGACGGGCAGGAGGTGGTGCAGCAGAAGCACAGGATGCACTCCCACAGCCCGTCCAGCTCCGCGCGTTCCTCCACGCTCTGCTTGCGCTCGCCATCCGGCGGCGGCGCCGTCTCGGCCTGCAGCCACGGCTCGATCGAGCGATACTGCGCATAGGCCTGGTTGAGGTCCGGCACGAGGTCCTTCACCACCGGCATGTGCGGCAGCGGGTTGATGTTCACCGCCTCCTTCACCTCCTCGATCGGCTTGAGGCAGGCGAGCGTGTTGGTCCCGTCGATGTTCATCGCGCAGGAGCCGCAGATTCCCTCGCGGCAGGAGCGGCGGAAGGTGAGGGTGGGGTCGATCTCGTTCTTGATCTTGATCAGCGCGTCCAGCACCATCGGCCCGCACTTGTCGAGGTCGATCTCATAGGTGTCGGCGCGCGGATTGGCGTCCTCGTCGGGGTTCCAGCGATACACCTTGAAGCTCTTCACCCGGGTCGCCCCCGGCTCGGCCTTGTAGGTCTTGCCCTGGGTCACGCGGCTGTTCTTCGGGAGGGTCAGTTCGGCCATGGTTCGAAACCCTTTCTCAGTAGACGCGCTTCTTCGGCGGGAACACCGAAACGTCGTTGGTCAGCGTCTGCATCCGCACCGGGCGGTAGTCGAGCGCAACCTCGCCTTCATCCGTGCAATGGGCGAGCGAATGCTTCATCCACTCGGCGTCGTCGCGCTCGGGGAAGTCGTCATGCGCGTGCGCCCCGCGGCTCTCGTGCCGCGCCTCGGCCGAGGCCATGGTGGTGATCGCGTTGCCCATCAGGTTGTGCAGCTCGAGCGCCTCCATCAGGTCGGAATTCCAGATCAGCCCGCGATCGGACACCGAGATGTCCTTCAGCCCCTGCCACAGGCCGGACATCTTCGCGACACCTTCCTTCAGCGTCTTGGAGTTGCGGAACACCGCGGCGTGGTTCTGCATCGTCCGCTGCATCTGGTCGCGGAGTGCGGCGACGGTGGTGCCGCCCTTGGCGTGGCGCGTCGCGTCCAGCCGGTCGAGCGAGGCCTCGCCGGCGCGGGCGGGCAGGGCGGGCTGGCTCGCGCCCGGCGTGACCACCTTCGCCGCCTGGTGCGCCGCCGCCCGGCCGAACACCACGAGGTCGAGCAGCGAGTTGGTGCCGAGCCGGTTCGCGCCGTGCACCGAAACGCACGCCGCCTCGCCCACCGCCATCAGCCCCGGCACGATCGCGTCCGGATTGTCCCTGGTCGGCCGCAGCACCTCGGCGCGATAGTTCGTCGGAATGCCGCCCATGTTGTAATGCACGGTCGGCAGCACCGGGATCGGCGCCTTGGTCACGTCGACGCCCGCGAACACCCGCGCCGTCTCAGAAATCCCCGGCAGCCGCTCATGCAGCTGCTCCGGCTTCAGCCCTTCGAGGTGCAGCAGGATATGGTCCTTGTTCGGCCCGCAGCCGCGCCCTTCCATGATCTCGATCGTCATCGAGCGCGAGACCACGTCGCGCGAGGCGAGGTCCTTCGCCGTCGGCGCGTAGCGCTCCATGAAGCGCTCGCCCTCGGCGTTGGTCAGGTATCCGCCCTCGCCGCGCGCGCCCTCGGTGATCAGGCAGCCGGCCGGGAAAATGCCCGTCGGGTGGAACTGCACGAACTCCATGTCCTGCATCGGCAGCCCGGCGCGCAGCGCCATGCCGCCGCCATCGCCGGTGCAGGTATGCGCCGAGGTGCAGGAGAGATAGGCGCGGCCATAGCCGCCGGTCGCCAGCACCACGAGCTGCGCGCGGAAGCGGTGGATCGTCCCGTCCTCCAGGCACCAGGCCATCACCCCGCGGCAGGCGCCCTCGTCGTCCATGATGAGGTCGGTCGCGAAATACTCGACGAAGAACTCCACATCCGCCTTCAGGCTCTGCTGGTACAGCGTGTGCAGGATGGCGTGGCCGGTGCGGTCGGCGGCGGCGCAGGCGCGGCGCACCGGCGCCTGGCCGAAATCCTTCATGTGCCCGCCGAACGGCCGCTGGTAGATCTTGCCGTCCTCGGTGCGGCTGAACGGCACGCCGAAATGCTCCAGCTCGTGGATCGCCGGAATCGCCTCGCGGCACATGTATTCGATGGCGTCCTGATCGCCGAGCCAGTCCGAGCCCTTGACCGTGTCATACATGTGCCAGCGCCAGTCGTCCGGCTCCATGTTGCCGAGTGCCGCGCCGATGCCGCCCTGCGCGGCCACGGTATGGCTGCGGGTCGGGAACACCTTGCTGATGCAGGCGGTCTTCAGCCCGGCCTGGCCCATGCCGAGCGTCGCCCGCAGGCCGGACCCGCCGGCCCCGACGACGATGACGTCATAGGTATGGTCGATGATCGTGTAGGCGCCGAGCGACGGCTTCGACATTGCGTTCATGACGGTGATTTCCCCAGGCGGCGGATCAGAAGGACAGTTTCAGGACCGAGATGATGGCCAGCAGCCCGAAGAACCCGGCCGTCGCCCGCATCGCGAGCATGACCGCGAGCCGCTTGCCCTCGGAGCGGATGTAGTCCTCGATCACCACCTGCAAACCCAGCTGCAGGTGATAGAACAGCGCGATCACGAGGGCGAGGAACAGCACCCCGTTCCACGGCTCGGCCATGTAGCGCAGCATCTCGGCCTGGCTCGCGCCCTCGAGCAGCAGCACCGACAGCACGGCGTAGAGCGCGAGCGGCAGCAGCGCCAGCGCGGTCAGCCGCTGCGCCCACCAGTGATGCACGCCCGATTTCGCGGCCCCCATGCCGCGGGCGCGGCCGAGTGCCGAACGCATGATCCTCATCGACTTGTCTCCCCCCGCCGCGCTCACAGCAGCACCAGCCCGACCAGCCAGACCAGCACGGTCAGCCCGCCGGCCGCCACCACCACCGCCACGCCGGAGCGATGCACGCTCGGCAGCTCGAAGCCGACCCCGGCATCCCACAGCAGGTGCCGGATGCCGTTGCAGAAGTGGTAGAACAGGGCGAAGGTGAAGCCGAACAGCACGATCATCCCGAGAATCGAGCCGACGATCGCCTGCGCCACCGAGAACGCGCCCGACGAGGTCGCCGCCGCCGCCAGCCAGAGCGAAAGCAGCACCGCCCCGGCCGACAGCGCGACGCCGGTGATCCGGTGCAGGATCGACAGGGTCGAGGTGATCTGGGGGCGATAGACTTGCAGATGGGGTGACAAGGGCCGGCGGACCGTCCCGCCTGTCGAGTTGCGCCCCTGCATGAGCGCTTCGCGCACATCCTGCATGCTCGTCACCACCTTTCTGCCGGTCGTCTCATGACGAAATTGAAATGCTGCACCTGCTTAGTCCCCGAGGTGGCGAGGGTCAATTCACTGTCAAGCGCCCGCGATCCGATACAGCACGGTCTCCCGCGCGCTCCGGCTTTCGAGTTCGTGCAGGGTCGGAACCGTGCGGCGCGCGAATTCCGCCAGCCCCGCGCGCGGCACATAGGCGCGGCCCGGATCGGCGATCCACACCTCCGCCGTCGCAGCGCAGCGTTGCAGCCACGGCCAGATATGCGCGGTCATCGGTTTCTCATAGCAGACATCCCCGCAGAGAATGAGGTCCTGCGCCGGCGCGGTGCCAGTCGCGTCGCCGATCACGATCTCGACCGCGACACCGTTCGCCGCCGCGTTGAGCCCGATCGCCGCCCCCGCCACCGGGTCGATCTCCACCGCCGTCACCCGCGCCGCCCCCGCCTTCGCCGCGGCGATCGCGGCCAGGCCCGACCCGGCGGCGAAATCCATCACCCGCCGGCCGCGCACGCTCTCCGGGTGGTCGAGCACATGCCGCGCCAGCGCGATCGAGCCCGGCCAGGCAAACGCCCAGTAGGGCGGGGCGATGCCGCTCTCGGCGAGGAATTCCTCGGTCGCCTGCCAGATCGGCGTGATCTCGGTGGCGAGATGCAGCCCGATCTCCGGCACCAGCGCCGGCGTCGTCCACGCCGTGCTCGCGCGGATGAACGCGGCCGCGTCCCTCATCGCCCGATCAGGATCGCCAGCCCCACCAGCAGCCCGACCCACCGGTTGAGCTTGAACAGCGCGAGGCAGCGCGCCGGATCGTCGATATCGAGCCGCACGACCTGCCAGGCCAGCAGCGCGCCCGGCAGCGCGAGCGCGATCAGCCCGTCCCGCCCGATCCCGGCCACCGCCATCGCCGCGGCGATGAGCGCCAGCATCCCCGCATACCACAGCGCGACGAACAGCCGCGTCCGCCCGCCGAGCCGGAGTGCCGAGGACTTGATGCCCGCCAGCGCGTCGTCCTCGCGGTCCTGGTGCGCGTAGATCGTGTCATAACCGAGGATCCACAGGATCGTCCCGGCATAGAGCGGCAGCACCGGCCAGCCCAGCGCCCCGTGCGCGGCGGCATAGCCGAGCGGCGCGCCCCAGCCGAAGGTGAAGCCGAGCATCACCTGCGGCCACCAGGTCACCCGCTTCGCCGCCGGGTAGAACGCCACCAGCGCCAGCGAGGCAACGCCGAGGATCTGCGCCGTCCGCCCCAGCATCAGCAGAATCACCAGCCCCGCCAGCAGCAGCAGGAGCAGGAAGGCCACCGCCGCCGGGACCGACACCGCGCCCGAGGCCAGCGGCCGCCCCGCCGTCCGCGCCACCTTGCGGTCCAGCTCGCGGTCCCACAGGTCGTTCACCACGCATCCCGCCGCCCGCATCACCACCGCGCCCACGGCGAACAGCGCGATCAGGCCGAGTGTCGTCCACACCCCCGCCCGCGCCAGCAGGATGCTCCACAGCCCCGGCAGGAACAGCAGCCACACGCCGATCGGCCGGTCCAGCCGCGCCAGCAGCGCGAACGGCCTGAGCCGCGCCGGCAGCCGCGCCACCCATCCCCCGGCCCGGATATCGGTAAAACCTGTCCCGCCTGCTACAGGGTCAGCCATGGCCTCGCTCATCCGTCTGCACCTTCCATCACCCTTGTCGCCCGGCGCGACCCTTGCCACATCCGCGGCCCAGGCGCACTACCTCGGCGCCGTGATGCGCCGCCGCGCCGGCGATCCGCTGCTGGTCTTCAACGCCGGTTCCGGCGAATTCGCCGCGACGATCGGCGCGCTCGACCGCCGCGCCGCCACACTCGTCCTCGGCGCGCGCACCCGCGCGCCCGAACCCGAGCCCGATTGCTGGCTCTGCTTCGCCCCGCTCCGGCGCGACATGACCGAACTCGTCGTCGAGAAGGCCACCGAGCTCGGCGTCTCCCGCCTCGTGCCCGTACTCACCGCCCGCACCCAGCCCGCCCGCCTGCGCGCCGACCGCCTCGCCGCCATCGCCACCGAGGCCGCCGAACAGTCCGAGCGCCTGACCATCCCCGACATCGCCGAGCCGGCCCCGCTCGCGGCCTTCCTCGCCGCCTTCCCGCCGTCCCGCCGCCTCTTCGTCGCCGCCGAGCGCCACGCCGCCCCGCCCCTGTCGCCGGCCGATCCGCTTCAACCCCACGCCCTCCTGGTCGGCCCCGAAGGCGGCCTTGCGCCGGAGGAGCTTGACGCCATGGCCCGCCATGCGTTTGTGTCGCCGGTAACCCTCGGACCGCGCATCCTGCGCGCCGAAACCGCCGCCATCGCCGGGCTCGCGCGTCTGCTCGCGGGGTCCGCGCCCAGCTGATTTCAGGAGCCCGCTTTGTCCAACCCCGGAGAGGCCGACGCCACCCCGATCGATCCCGCGCAGCCCGCTGCGCGCCAACTCGCCGACTGGTTTGCCGCCGGCTGCAAGCCGCCGGCCGATTTCCGCATCGGCACCGAACACGAAAGCTTCGGCTTCCGCCGCGACAACTTCGCGCCGCCGCCCTACGCGCCGGACGGCATCCGCGCCGTGCTCGACTCCGTCGCCGCCGCCGAGGGCATCGAGCCGATCCTCGATTCCGGCAACCCGATCGGCCTGAAGGGCAGGGGGTTCTCGATCTCCCTCGAGCCCGGCGGCCAGTTCGAGCTCTCCGGCGCCCCGCTCGCCTCGATCCACGAGACGAAGCGGGAGATCGACGCCCATATCGCCCGCGTCCACCGCATCGGCGAGGCGCTCGGCCTCGGCTTCGCCCCGCTCGGCTTCCACCCGACGGCCCGCCGCGCCGATTTCGACTGGATGCCCAAGGGCCGCTACGCCATCATGCGCGCCTACATGCAGAAGGTCGGCACGCGGGGGCTCGACATGATGCTCCGCACCTGCACCGTCCAGGCCAATCTCGACTTCTCCTCCGAGGCCGACATGGTGCGGAAGATGCGCGTCGGCCTCGCCCTGCAGCCGCTCGCCACCGCCCTGTTCGCCAACGGCCCCTTCGTCGAGGGCAAGCCGAACGGCCTGCTCTCCAACCGCGCCGATGCCTGGCTCGATACCGACAACGCCCGCGCCGGCATCCCCCGCATGGTCTTCGAGGACGGTTTCGGCTTCGAGCGCTATGCCGACTACATGCTCGATATCCCGATGTATTTCGTCTACCGCGACGGGCAGTACATCGACGTCTCCGGCAAGTCCTTCCGCGACTTCATCGCCGGCCGGCTCGAGGGCCTCGCCGCCGAGCCCGCCACGATCGGCGACTTCGCCGACCACACCACCACCACCTTCCCCGATGTCCGCCTCAAGCGCTTCATCGAGACCCGCGGCGCCGATTCCGGCAATCCCGCCATGCTCCTCGCCCAGCCCGCCCTCTGGACCGGCCTGTTCTACGACGATGCGGCGCTCGACGCCGCCTCCGCCCTGATCCGCGACCTCTCCTGGGAGCAAATCGTCCACCTGCGCGATGAGGTGCCCCGCCACGGGCTCGACATCGCGCTGCCCACCGGCACCCTGCGCGACCTCGCGCGCGACGTCCTCGCCATCGCCGCGGACGGGCTGAAATCCCGCGCGCGGACCAACGCGGCCGGCGAGGACGAGCGCATCTACCTCGCCCCGCTCGAAGCCATCGCCCATGGCGCGCCCACCCAGGCCGAGCACTGGCTCGGCCGCTACCACGGCGCCTGGCACGGCGACGCCACGCGCATCTTCGCCGAAGCCGCCCTCTGAGCCTGTCCGGCCCGGGCCGCCGTCGACGCCCTCACCACGGATTGCGTTGACGCGCGGCCCCGCTCCGCTACACCCCGCGGCATGACCGCATCCCCCCGCCACGTCTACGACCGCGCCAGCCTCGCCTTCCACTGGCTCACCGCCATCCTGGTCGGCCTGAACTGGGCCCTTGCCGAGGGGCGCGGCTTCCTGCCGAAAGGCGACGCCCGCGCCCTCGTCCTCTCCGTCCATATCGCGACCGGCTTCGCCATCGCCGCGATCCTGCTCCTCCGCCTCGCCTGGCGCCTCACCCTCGGCCACAAGCCGCCCCGGCTGCCCGGCCTGCTCGAAGCCATCGGCCGCCTCGCGCATGTCCTGCTCTATCTCCTGCTCGCCCTGACGGTCGCCACCGGCATCTCCCGCGCGCTCGGCCACGGCTCCCGCCTCTTCGCCTGGCGGCTCGACGTGCCGATGCCCGCCCCGCTCCACGCGTTCCTGCGCGCCGCCGGCTCGATCCACGGCACCATCGCCGACGCGCTGGTCATCCTCGCCGGCCTGCACGCCCTCGCCGCCATCGCCCACCACGCCCTCCTGCGCGACGACACGCTGAACCGCATGCTCCCCCTGATCGGCGACCGCCTCCGCGCCCCGCGCCCCTGGACCCGCCACACCGAGCGTCTGCTCCGCCGCCTCGGCATCCACCCCACCCGCGCCGACTGATCGTGGCATCGCCCGCGTCCGGCGCCGGAGGGCGGAATGTCATCAAAAGACAATCTAAACGTGCAAAACATCCATGATGAAACGGCAACGACTGTCGGAAAATTTTACATCTCATTCGCCTCGATTTCATAACATGCTGAATTATTTATGGAATATTTTCAGGCACGAAATTTGCCTCTAATTTTTTATTCAGCGTGACGGCCTCGCCCTCCCGGCAGGATCCGACCGGCCGCGCCATTCGACGTGACGATTTCAGCCTCAAGGAGACGGCATTCCATGATGTCCAGTTCGACCCGGTCCCGGCCCGCCAGACCGCTCGCCACCGCCCTGCTCGCCGGCGCCGCCGCCCTCGCGCTCCTCGCGTCCGGCGGCACCGCCCAGGCCCACAACGGAAATGGCTGGAACTGGGGCCAGGGGCAGCAATGGGGGCAGCAGGGCAGCAAAACCAGCACGCTCCACAGCTTCTGCGCCGGCTCCACGCCCGCCTGCACCGATAACGGGATCAACACCCCCACCACGACGAACCCGCCGGAATTCGGCTTCTGGGCCTCCGGCGGCCCGACCTCCGGCGACCTCATCCTCGCCTTCCTGACGCCGGAGACGACGCCGCCCTCCGCCGCCCCCACGATCGGCATCACGCAGGCCGCCAAGGGAACGCCCTCCTCCGTCACGACGACGCTCGCCAAACCCTTCGCCTGGACGAGCGGCTATCTCGCCTCCTATCTCGGTTACGCGTCGGCCAAGCCGAAGAACAAGATCACCGCGTTCAAAAGCGTTCCCGGCGGGTACGACGTCTACGTCGCCGATCTCGGCAGCCAGACCCTCCAATCCGCGGCGCAGGCGACCAACGGGCCGCTCTTCACCCTCACCGCCGCCCTGCCGGAATACTCCTACGCCGTCGCCTTCCTCGCCAGCACCCCGCTCAGCAACTGCCAGTCCGGCACGGCCTACGGCGCCACGGCCAATAGCGCCGCCCTCTATATCGACGGCAAGCCGTCAACCCCGGTCCCCGAACCCGGCTCGCTGGCCCTGCTCGGCACCGCCCTGGCCGTCCTCGGCCTCGCCGCCCGCCGCAAGCGCCGCGCCTGACCCACCCGCCCCCGGCAACCGCCGGGGGCTTTCCCCCATCCCCGCCCGCCGGCCGCCTCGGCGATCCGCGCCGACGCGGCCGGCGCCATGCACCTTTCCCGATCTCGTTCCGCCGCGTTAGGGTATCCCGACGGCCGGCATACAGGCCACCGATAGCATCGACACGGGAGCGACACGGTTGGACAGGGAGCGAGACCATCGCGGCGACCAGCGTATCCCCGGCGCCGGAGCAAGACCGCGCGATCACCTCGTCGCCCTCGGCCTGTTCATGGCAGCCCTGCCGCCCGCGATCGCCTGCATGCGCAGCGTCGGGCTCTGGCTGGATGGTCACTCCTGGTTTCCGCTCGCGGATGGCCTGAATATCTGGAGCGGCGCCCATCTGGCGCTGAACGGCCAGCTCGCGACCCTGTTCAATCCCGTCGCGTATGGAGAATGGTTCCACGCCCATTTCGGCGGCGACCTTCATACATGGTCATATCCGCCGGACTATCTTCTCGCGGTCCTGCCGTTCGGTCTCCTGCCGCCAGCGGTCGCCGTGCTGTCGTTCGACCTGCTGAGCCTCCTGATCCTGCTGGTCGCCCTGCGGGCCTGCGGCTTCGATGCCCGGTTCACCGCCGCTGTCCTGCTCAGCCCGGCCGCCCTCGCCAATCTGTACGACAACACGAACGGCGCGCTCTTCGCGGCCTTGCTGATCGCGGGCCTGTTCCTTGCGGAAAAGCGGCCCTATGTCGCCGGCGTGCTGATCGGCCTCGTCACGATGAAGCCGCAGCTCGGCGTTCTCATCCCGGTCTTCTGGCTGGCGCGCGGCAACTGGCGCGGCATCCTCGCCGCCGCGCTCACGTCCGTCTCGCTGGTGATCGCCAGCGCCTCGGCGTTCGGCTGGACAAGCTGGACGATGTTCGCCACCCGCGTGATGCCGTTCATGAGCCTCGTGCTGGTTCAGCTGACCGCAAAGCCACATCACGGGCCGCGCGCCATGATCATGAGCGTGTTCAGCCTGGCGCAACAACTTGGCCTCGGGTTTCACGTCGCGACGGCGCTTCAGGCGACGACGACGATCGCCGCCCTCGCGCTGGCCGCCGTTCTCGGCCGCACCCGCGCCGCACCCGTGCCCTGTATCATCGCCGCCCTGCTGCTGCTGACGACGCTGGCCACGCCCTATATCTGGTACTACGACATGATCCCCGCCTCGTTCGCCGTAGCACTCCTGGCGCGAGACGGATTGACGACCGGCTTTCGTCCTGGCGAGCTGGCCGTCTATGCCTGCCTCTGGATTACGCCGGGCATCGCCCCCGAGATGGCGATGCGCGGCCTGCCGAGTTTTGCTCCGGTATTCGTCGTCCTGTCATTGGTCTACCTGTGGCGGCGAACAGCGGCGTTCACATCGGTCGCATCGGGGATCGGCGGGCCGGGGCCGGCCCTGGACTGAACGGGTCCGGCCATCCACCCGACGCCCCGACCCGCATGGCCAGCTTGGCCCGCCCGCCCGCCGGCCTATGATACGGCGCACATCATGGCCGCTGCGGCGACGGAGCAAAAATGCATCTTCCCCATCCTGAATTTCACCTTCTCGGCCGCACCGGCTGGCTCCGCGCCGCCGTGCTCGGCGCCAATGACGGCATCATCTCCACCGCCAGCCTCATCCTGGGCGTGATCTCCGCGAGCGGCGTCCGGCACGATGCGCTGGTCGCCGGCGTCGCCGGCCTCGTCGCCGGGGCGATGGCGATGGCCGCCGGCGAATACGTCTCCGTCAGCTCCCAGGCCGATACCGAAACCGCCGCCCTGGCCAAGGAACGCGCCGAACTCGCCGAAAGCCCGGCCTCCGAGCACGCCGAACTCGCCGCGATCTACGTCGCCCGTGGCCTCGACCCCGCTCTCGCCGGCGCCGTCGCCACCCAGCTCATGGCGCATGACGCGCTCGGCGCCCATGCCCGCGACGAGCTCGGCCTCACCGAATTCACCGCCGCCAACCCGATCCAGGCCGCCATGGCCTCCGCCGCCACCTTCGCCGTCGGCGCCGCCGCCCCGCTCATCCTCGCCGCCACCCTGCCGAAGCCCGTGCTCTCCGCCGGAATCGGCCTCGGCGCCCTCGTCTTCCTCGCCGTGCTCGGCGCCGTCGGCGGCCGCGCCGGCGGCGCGCCGATGCTCAAACCCGCCCTGCGCGTCGCCTTCTGGGGGGCGCTCGCCATGGCCGCCACCACGCTGATCGGCCACCTGTTCGGCGCCACCGTCTAGTTTTCCGCTCCCGAACGCCATCGGCGTTCGGGAGCGGAACACCAGTTCATGTTCCGATCCTCCCGGACCGTGTAAAGATTTTCTAACGAAATTCTTGCCCACCCCCCGCCCGTCATGGTCTCCTGCGCGCATGGAGACACGCGGCGTCATCGTCACCTTCCTGCGGATCGTCGATGCGCTGTACGGCGCCATCGCCCGGGCCGGGCGGCGCGGCGCCTTCGGGCCGGATCGCGACCTCGCCGCGGCGATCGCGCTCCGCATCGCCCGCCTCGCCGGCCGCATCGCCGACCTCGCCGCCCGGCTGGACGCCGGCACGCTGCACCCGCCGCGCCGGCA
>NZ_JFHO01000084.1:0-29176 GCF_000724705.2 Acidiphilium sp. JA12-A1 | reverse complement strand
GCGGCGGCCCGCGCCGCCCGCATGGCGAGGATCACTGGCCGCAGCGAGAAGATTCCGAGCTGCGCCGCCACATGGCAGAGCGCCTCGGCCACGCCGTCATCCATCCGCATCCGCGCGAGCCGCCGCCGCGCCGCACCAAGCCCGCGCATCCGCGCAGTCGGGCGCCGCGCCAGCAGATCGGCGGCATCGAGGGCGAAGGCCATCCGGTCGGCCAGCGCGGGGGCGAGATGTTCCTCCGGCCCGATCCCCTCATCGAGGGCGATGGCGCCGAACCGGCCCTCCTGCGCCAGCGCCAGCCGCGCGCACAGGGCGCGGTCGAGCCGCTCGGCCATCGGCAGCACCAGCACGCCGCCCGCCGCCTCCGCCAGCAGGCCGGCCGCCATCACCCGGCGCCCGGCGGCAAGGCTCGCCGCGAGATCGATCCCGCCGAGCAACCGTCCGTCATCGATCCCGGCCGGCACCCGCCGCATCGCCGCCCCCGCCGGCAGCAGGGCGCGGACATGCTCGACAAACCCGTCCCGCGCCGGGCCGAACGGCGCGCGGACCCAGATGCCGCCCAGCCCCGCCGGGTCGAGGCTGAACAGGGCCGCGACCACCGCCGCGCTGCGCGCCGGGCGCGGCGGCGGCATCGGGCTCATGCGACGAACACCTCGTCGAGCGCGCGATCGACCCGCGCGCCGGCCATCGATTCATCGAGCGGATCGCGCCGCAGCCGGTGGCGCAGCGCCGCCGGGGCCACCGCCCGCAGATGCGCCGGCGTCACCGCGACCTCGCCTTCCAGCGCCGCCTTCGCCCTTGCCGCGCGCAGCAGCGTCAGCTCGCCGCGCAGCCCGTCGGTGCCGAGTGCCACGCACAGCCGGGCGGCGAGCGCCAGCACCTCGTCGGCGACCGCGACCATCGGCAGCAACCGCCGCGCCGCGACGATCGCCTCGCGCAGCCCGGCCTCCGCCGCCGCGAAGCGCCGCGCGAAGCCGGCCGGGTCCTGCTCGAACGCATCCCGCCGCCGCACCACCTCGATCCGCTCGTCGATATCCGTCGGCGTCCTGATCTCGACGCACAGGCCGAACCGGTCGAGCAACTGCGGCCGCAACTCGCCCTCCTCGGGGTTGCCGCTGCCGATCAGCACGAAGCGCGCCGGGTGGCGCAGGCTCAGCCCCTCGCGCTCGACCACGTTCTCGCCCGACGCCGCGACATCGAGCAGCAGATCCACCAGGTGATCCTCCAGCAGATTGATCTCGTCGATATAGAGAAAGCCGCGATTGGCGCGGGCCAGCAGTCCCGGCTCGAACGCCTTGACCCCGTCGGCGAGCGCGCGCTCGATATCCAGCGCGCCGACCACCCTGTCCTCGGTGGCGCCGAGCGGCAGATCGACCACCGGCACGCGCACCCGCTCGCGCGGCAACCGCCCGCCGACGCGCCGCGCCCGGCACTCCGGGCAGAGCCGCCGCCGATCGGCCGGATCGCAGCGATAGCGGCAGCCCGCCACGGCACTCACCGCCGGTAGCAACGCCGCCAGCGCCCGCACCGCGGTCGACTTGCCGGTGCCGCGATCGCCCAGCGCCAGCACCCCGCCCAGCGCCGGCTCGATCGCCGCGATCAGCAGCGCCTCCTTCATCTCCGCCTGGCCGACGATCGCGCTGAACGGATACGGGCCCATGTCAGCGCGCTCCCATGGCGGCGCCGAACGGGCGGTTCAGCCGCACGATCGTCAGGTTCAGCACGCCGGCGAAGCCCACCCACAGCAGATAGGGCAGCAGCAACAGGCTCGCCCCCGCAGCATAGGGCTGCATCGCCAGCATGATCGCCGCGATCGAGGCGAACAGCGCCACCAGCTCGGCCAGCGCCCAGTCCGGCCGCTTCAGGGTGAAGAACAGCACGCTCCAGAGAATGTTCAGCACCGCGTTGAGCCCGAACAGCACCAGGAGCCGCCCCGCCGCGCCGGGCGCGGGCGCGCTCTCCCAGCCGATCACGCCGGCGGCGGCGGCGAGCGCGAAGATCAGCGTCCAGACCGGACCGAACAGCCATTCCGGCGGCTGCCAGGACGGCTTGTGGAGCTGACGGTACCAGGTGCCGAGCCGCGTCGCGAGCCCGCCGGCCAGCGCCGTCGCCGCCGCCGCACCCGCCGCGACCAGCACCGGCCCCCAGCCGCCCCCGAGCGCGCTCATGCCCGCGCCAGCCCGGTCAGATGCGCGATGTTCTTCGCGAAGATACGCAGATGCGCCGCCGGCTTCGCCCGCACCAGCGCCTTTTCCATATAGGCCTGCCAGGTGATGGACTGCACGTCGGCATCGCCGCAGATGGCGACGAACCGCTCCCGCCGCCGATCGCTGGCATACCAGAAATCCTGCATCATCCCGAGCACGGCGAACACCATGCCATGCGCCGCCATGAACCGCCGCCGCGCCTCGCGCAGCACCCGCGCATCGCCGCTGGCGCAGAACGCGTCGGCCGCCTCGCCGGCGAGCTGCCCGCCGAGCATCGCGTAATAGATCCCCTCGCCCGAGGCCGGCGCCACCACCCCGGCGGCATCCCCGGCCAGCAGCACGTTCACCCCGTCATCCCACCGCGCCAACGGCTTCAGCGGCAGCGGCGCGCCCTCGGCGCGGATCGTCTCCGCCTGCCCGAGCCCGGTCTCGTCGCGCAGCGCCGCGACGGCGCGGCGCAGCGAGAACCCCTTCACCGCGCTGCCGGTGCCGATGCTCGCGGTCTCGCCATGCGGGAAGATCCAGGCGTAGAAATCGGGCGAAACCCGGGCGTCGTAATAGATGTCGCACCGCCTGCCATCCCAGCCCGCTTCCGCCGCACCCGCCGCCGGCGCGCGGATCACCTCGTGATAGGCGAACACCCGCCGCGCAGCACCCGCGCCCGGCACCATCTGCCGCGCAACCGCCGAGGCCGCGCCATCGGCGCCGATCACCGCCCGCGCCGCCACCGTGTGCTGCATTTCGCCGGCGCGGTAATGCACCAGCGTCCGCCCGTCCGCCGCGCGCTCGATGCGCTCGTGCCGCCCGGTCAGCCGCACCGCCCCGGCCGTTGCCGCCCGCGCGCGGAGGAACTCGTCGAACACGTCGCGATCCACCATGCCGACGAACCCGTCCCCGGCAATCGGCATCGACACCTGCCGCCCGCGCGGCGAGACGATGCGCGCCCCCCGCGCGCGGGCCACCAGCAGGTGATCGGGGATGTCGAACTCATGGATCAGCCGTGGCGGCACCGCGCCGCCGCAGGGCTTGATCCGCCCCGCGCGGTCGAGCAGCAGCACCGAGCGGCCGGCCCGCGCCAGCGTGGCGGCAGCCGTCGCCCCCGCCGGCCCGCCGCCGATCACCGCCACGTCATAATCCTGTATCGCGGCCATTTCATGCTCCTCCGCCGGCGAGCGCGAAAGCGCAGACCAGCATGCCGATGACATAAAGCGTCGTCCCGGTCGCGTTGTACCAGGGGGCGCGCTCGCGCGGGCGCTGCAGCAGCCTTCCCATCAGCCCAAGCTGGCACGCCAGCAGCAGCCCGACCGCGAACGCCGCGAGCCGGTGATCCCAGGCGATCATCAGCCCGATCACCACGAGCTGCGGCAGCGCCATCACCACGCAGGCGAGCCGCGCCGCCGGGGCAACGCCGAGCTGCACCGGCAATGAGCGGATGCCGCTCCGCCGATCCCCCTCGACCGACTTGAAATCGTTCAGCGTCATGATGCCGTGCGCGCCGAAACTGTAGAGCAGCGCCAGCCACAGCACCGGGGCGGAGGGCAGCGCGCCCCGCATCACCGCGGCACCGGTAAACCACGGCACCCCCTCGTAGCAGAGGGCGACGGCGGCATTGCCCCACCAGCCATTGCGCTTGAGCCGCAGCGGCGGCGCGCTATAGGCCCAGGCCGCGAGCAGGGCGAACACCGCGGCGCCGAACCCCCAGCGCCCGAGCGGCACCGCCTCCGCGAGCGAAAGCGCGGTCCAGATCAGCGCGACGTAAAGCCCCCAGCGCCCCGGCATCCTGCCGGAGGGGATCGGCCGGTCCGGCTCGTTGATCGCATCGACATGGCGGTCGAACCAGTCATTGACCGCCTGCGAGGTGCCGCAGACCATCGGCCCCGCGAGCACCATGCCGAGCAGCAGCTCCGGCCAGCGCCCGGCCAGCGGCGCGCCGGAGGACACGGCGCCGCAGACGAAGGCCCAGATTGCGGCGAACCAGGTAACCGGCTTGAGAAGTTCGAGACAGACCCGGAAGCCGGGCAGCGATTCCGGGGCGACGCGCAGGGGAGCAAGCGTGAGGTTCGTCTCTTTCGCTGACGCCATCGCTCCCCCTTCGGCCTATCCGGGGCTGGCCGGCGCGGCATCCATCATGCCGTAGCGCCGCAGCTTCACGTAAAGGCTCTGTCGCGACAGGCCGAGCATCTCGGCCGCCGAAGCCCGGTTGTCGCCGGTAATGTCGAGCGCCGCCTCGATCGACAGCCGCTCGATCACGTCGGTCGTCTCGCGGACGATATCCTTGAGCGACACCCGGCCGATCAGTTCGCTGATCT
Organism: Acidiphilium sp. JA12-A1; assembly: GCF_000724705.2. Classification (NCBI taxonomy): domain Bacteria; kingdom Pseudomonadati; phylum Pseudomonadota; class Alphaproteobacteria; order Acetobacterales; family Acidocellaceae; genus Acidiphilium; species Acidiphilium sp. JA12-A1. Next base: position 24,663 of record NZ_JFHO01000084.1, on the reverse strand, counting down.
GCTCGAGGGAGCGCGGCACTGTCCGCGCCGCGGCAGGGCGCATGAGTTCGGACGTAGCCCGCCCGGCGACGTTGCGAATCGCAAAGCCGAAGCAGGGCTTGCCGTCGCTGACCAGCGAAACGGCCGAGATTTCGACATCGATTTCGGCGCCGAACTCGTCGCGCAATGTCGTCGGATAGAGGCGAACCGAGCCGTTCTGCCGCAAATTGGCTGTCACCACCGGCAGGTCGACTCCAGGTCGGCCGAGCCACTGGTCCAGCGAAAGCCCAACCACCTGCTCGGGAGATGCCGCCTGCACCATCTCGGCGAAGGCCGCATTCGCCGCGATCACCCGCCCGTCATGCCCGGCGACGACGAACCCGTCCGGCGCGTTGTCGATCAGTTTGAGCAGGTTCGCCTTGCCAGCGGGCAGCACGTCCTGCCGATCCGGGAGTTTCACCGGCGAAAGCCGGATGAGGAAATTCAGTCCGCTGCCCTGGCGGATCACAAAGGCCGAGAGGCCGACGGGTTCCTTCTGCCCGAGCAGGCCGATCGGCGTGTCATCGGCGCGGCCCGTCCGGCTCACGCCGCCCAGCAACCGCTCGAGCGTGGCCCGGCTGCCCGGTTCGACGACATCGGCAAATGCCCGCCCCACCAGCTTGCCCTGTCGGCGAAACATCTGCTGTGCCGCCGGGTTGGCCTCGGCCACACGCTGCGTTGCGCCATCGAGCACCAGCATCGGCTCCGACGATTGCTGAAAGAGAATCCGATAGCGCGTCTCGACATGGCGCAGCCGCGAAAAATCCCGCTCCAGTGACTGCTGCACGTCGATCAACCGCTGCTGCAGTGTCGCGATGGTCCTGAGGTCGCGGCCGAAGGCGACGATGCTGCCCTTCTCGCCGATCGCCATGGCCGAAAACAGCACCGGCACGTCCCTGCCATCCCGCCCGGGACAATTCACGTGCCGGTCCGTGGCAAGCGCCTGATCCGCAGGAGCCTCGCCCGCCGCGCTCAGCATCGCGACCACCTTGTCACGACTTTCCAACGTCACGGTCTCCACCCAGGGCCGCCCGACCCAGTCGGAAATCTCGGCGAATTCCCGCGCAAGCGCCGTATTTTGAACCGCGATGTCACGGATCACACCCTTCCGGTCGACGATGAGGGCGATGTCCGCCATCGTCGCGATCACCATCCCGACAATGTCCGCACTCATGCCGACGAGCCATTTGCCGGGCGATTTGAAGGCTTTCATCTCGGACCACTCTTTCAGGAATTCGTTTAAATATTCGAGACGTCTGAAGTATCCTCCCTAGTGTCAACTTTCAACTACCCCGATCGTCAACGCGTAGTGACATGCGTCTAGTTCGGGCGTTGTCTCAACGCCGTGCGGCCGTCCGGTTGAGATCCAGCCGGCTTGCCTGGCGCAGCGCGTCCTGTGCGTCGACGGCCATCGAGTCGGCCCCCACGAACTGGCAGCGTTCCGGATAATCGAGAAAGACCTTGCCGCCGACCATGACGTGGAGAGCCGGATTTGGCGCCACCGCGCGCAGCGAGCGGATAATGGCCGGCAGCCCTTTCAACCAGCGGTCAGCTGTCACCGAAAGGCCGATCACGTCGAACCAGTTGCGCCGCGCGATTGCCAACAGAACCGTCCGCGTGCTGCGCGGCTCGGTACTCACCAGCCACCCGGTGCGGCGGAACACATCGGCCAGCACCGCAATCCCGAATGTGTGCTGCTCGCCTGGCGCCGCCGCGAACAAGGCCTGTCCGGCCATCCGCTCCATACCGGCCGGCAGCTCTGGCGGCGGGCTGGTCTCGAGCAGGATCTGGTTCAGTCGCACCATTCCAAGCGTCACGGCGGCGAAGTCGCAGCGATCCTCCTCCCACAGCACCCCGAGCCGACGGGCGGCCGGGGTGAGCAGATCGCGCAGTATCATGTCGTGATCCGCCCCACGCGCGGCGAACTGCTCGATCAGCACATGGGCGCGGCTGAGATCGTCCATCAGGATGCAGCCGAGAAACTGCTCGACCTCCCGCGCCGAAGGCTTGACCAGACTGACATCGACCCAGACGGGCAAGGGCAGATGGCTGGCGATGACGCGCGGCAGAACCTGCTGCCGCAGCACACGGTCCAGCAGGTCCGACCAGGGGGGGAAGTATGTTTGCGGCTGACGCCGAAGGGCGTTCCGGTCGGCAAGGCCGCCGCTGTCGATCTGTTCGGTACCGCTCTCGGTGTCCCCGAAGTGCAAATCCAGATACGCATCTGCAGATTCACGCATCAGATACCTCCCGAACATGGGCACAGGATGGCATTAATTTTTCCCGAATGTCAATCGATATTGACGTAAATATAGATTGACATTCGGAGCGGCCGGACGCTAGCCTTTCAATTGTCGCTATGACGCGACCGAGGAAATTCCGATGATTCGGCTTGATAAAATGAAATCTGGCCATCGCTGCCCCCAGCGGGCTGGTTGGGTAGCGCCCGCACGATAGCGGACCACTGCCTGCCGGCTTCCTTTTCGTTGTGGATCGAACGCTTCTCGAGAGGGCATGTCAAGTGGACTTTACACGCATCATCGACCGTCTGGTCGCCCCCGTGAATTGCTGCCCGTGGCAGGGCCACGCCTACGGCATCTCGGCGCAGGCCCATCCCGCGCCCCGGCGCGGCACGCGGCGCTCGCCCTATCTCTACAGCGTCGAAGAGCGGCGGCGGCGGGATTCGACGCCCTGGACCACGGTGCAGGCCATCCTCGCGCCGCTCCAGTTCGCCGTCTTCCTGATCAGCGTCTGCCTCGTGCTGCGCTATCTCGCCACCGGCGAGGGCCTGGCCATCGCCACCGCCTCCATCCTCGCCAAGACCGCGATCCTGTTCACCATCATGGTCACCGGCGCGATCTGGGAAAACGCGGTCTTCGGCCAGTATCTCTTCGCGCCGGCGTTCTTCTGGGAAGACGTTTTCAGCGTCCTCGTGATCGGGCTGCACGTCACCTACGTCGCGGTGCTGGTCACCGGCGCCGCACCCGCGCACACGCAGATGCTGATCGCGCTCGCGGCCTATGGCACCTATCTGGTCAACGCCACCCAGTTCCTGATGAAGCTGCGCGCGGCCCGGCTCGAAGCCGCCCCCCGCGCCGCGATCCCCGGCTGATGAGCGCCTGCGCCACATCGCCGGCCGCCCCGCCCGCGGTCATTGCCGAGCGCGGCCAGCGCGAGGTGTTCTGCGGGCTGACGGGGATCGTCTGGCTGCACCGCCGGATCCAGGATGCGTTCTTCCTCGTCGTCGGCTCGCGCACCTGCGCGCATCTGCTCCAGTCGGCGGCGGGGGTGATGATCTTCGCCGAACCCCGCTTCGCCACCGCAATCATCGAGGAGCGCGACCTCGCCGGCCGCGCCGATCTCGACGACGAGCTCGACCGCGTCGCCACCCGCCTGATCGCCCGCCGCCCCGATATCCGGCTGCTGTTCCTGGTCGGCTCCTGCCCGTCCGAGGTGATCCGGCTCGATCTCGGCCGCGCCGCCGCCCGGCTGGAGGAGCGCTTCGACCGCAGCCCGCGCGTGCTCGCCTATTCCGGCAGCGGCATCGGCACCACCTTCACAGAGGGCGAGGATGCCTGCCTGTCCGCCCTCGTCCCCACCCTCGCGCCCGCGCCCGGCCCGGCCACGCGGCTGCTGGTGGTCGGCGCCCTCGCCGATGTGGTGGAGGACCAGTTCCGCCGCCTCTTCGCCGCCCTCGGCATCGCCCCGGTCGATTTCCTGCCCGCCCGCCGCGCCGACGCGATGCCGCCGATCGGCCCCGGCACGCGCTATGTGCTGGCCCAGCCCTTCCTCGGCGAAACCGCCACCGCGCTGGAGCGGCGCGGCGCGGTGCCGATTGCCGCCCCCTGCCCGCTCGGCGCCGAGGGCACGCGGCTCTGGTTCGAGAGCATCGCCGCCGCCTTCGGCATCGATCCCGCCCATGTCGATGGCGTGCTGTCGCTGCCCGTCCGCCGCGCCACCGCCGCCCTCGCCGCGCCGCGCGCCCGCCTCGCCGGCCGCCGCGTCTTCCTCTTTCCCGATTCCCAGCTCGAAATCCCGCTCGCCCGCTTCCTCGCCCGCGAATGCGGCATGATCCTCACCGAGGTCGGCACGCCCTTCCTCAACCGAAGGCTGATGGCGCCGGATCTCGCCTTGCTCCCCGCCGACGCCCAGCTCGCCGAGGGCCAGGACGTCGAGCGCCAGCTCGACCGCTGCCGCGCCGCCCGCCCCGATCTCGTGGTCTGCGGCCTCGGCCTCGCCAATCCGCTCGAGGCCGAGGGCTTCGCGACGAAATGGTCGATCGAGCTGGTGTTCAGCCCGATCCAGGGCTTCGAACAAGCCGCCGACCTCGCCGCCCTGTTCGCCCGCCCCCTCGCGCGCCGCGCGCTGCTGGAGGTCTGAACCGATGCAGCTCACGCTCTGGAGCTATGAAGGACCGCCGCACATCGGCGCCATGCGCATCGCCACCGCGATGCACGGCGTGCACTACGTCCTGCACGCCCCCCAGGGCGACACCTATGCCGACCTGCTCTTCACCATGATCGAGCGGCGCGACCGCCGCCCGCCCGTCACCTACACCACCTTCCAGGCCCGCGATCTCGGCGGCGACACCGCCGCGCTGTTCCGCACCGCGGTGCGCGACGCCTATGACCGCTTCCGCCCCGAGGCGATGATCGTCGGCGCCTCCTGCACCGCCGAGCTGATCCAGGACGACCCGGGCGGCCTCGCCGCCGGGCTCGGCCTGCCGATCCCGGTCGTCCCGGTCGAGCTGCCCGCCTACCAGCGCAAGGAAAACTGGGGCGCGGCCGAAACCTTCTACCAGCTCGTCCGCGCCGCGACCGCCGGCTTGGCCCCGCCCGACCGCGCGGCGCAGCCGTTCCGCGTGAACATCCTCGGCCCCACCGCGCTCGGCTTCCGCCATCGCGACGATGTGCGCGACATCGCCGCCCTGCTCGCGCGGCTCGGCATCGCCGTCAACGTCATCGCCCCGCTCGGCGCCAGCTTCGCCGATCTCGCCCGCCTGCCGGCGGCCCACGCCAATCTCGTGCTCTACCCCGAGACCGCCGGCACCGCCGCGGCCTATCTCGCCCGCCGCTTCGGCCAAAAAACGATCGCCACCGTGCCGATCGGCCTCGGGGCCACGCGCGATTTCGTCGCCGAGATCGCCGGTCTCGCGCAGGTCACCCCACCGCCCGGCCTCGCCGAAGAGTGCCGGCTCGGCTGGTATGCGCGCTCGGTCGATTCAACCTATCTCACAGGTAAGCGCGTCTTCATCTTCGGCGACGCCACCCACGCGATCGCTCTCGCGCGCGTCGCCACCGCCGAGATCGGCTTCTCCCTGGTCGGTCTCGGCACCTATAGCCGCGAATTCGCCGCCCCCGTCCGCGCCGCCGCCCAGTCCCACGGGATCGAGGCGCTGATCAGCGACGATTATCTCGCCGTCGAGGCCGCCATCGCCGCGGCGCAGCCCGAGCTGGTCCTCGGCACCCAGATGGAACGCCACATCGCCAAGCGCCTCGGCGTCCCCTGCGCGGTGATCTCGGCCCCGGCGCATGTCCAGGATTTCCCCGCCCGCCACGCGCCCTTCGCCGGGTTCGAGGGCGCGAACGTGCTGTTCGACACCCTGATCCACCCGCTGATGATGGGGCTCGAGGAACATCTCCTCGGCATGTTCCGCGACGATTTCGAATTCAACGACACCGCCGCCCCCTCCCATCTCGGCCCGCACGCCACCACACCGCCAGAACCCGCATCGCCCGCCCCCGCCCCTGCCGGCGCACTGGCCAGCGCACCTGTCTGGCGCGACGATGCCGAAGCAGAGCTGCGCAAGATCCCCTTCTTCGTCCGCGGCAAGGCGCGGCGCAACACCGAGATTTTCGCCCGCGAGCGCGGCCTGAACCCGATCACCATCGAGACGATCTATGACGCCAAGGCCCATTTCTCCGCCTGAGGCGACGCCCCTGCGCATCGCCATCGTGACGATGGATTCCCATCTGAGCGGGGTCATCGCCGCCGCGCGCGCCGCCCTCGCCGCCGACCATCCCGGCCTGATCCTCGAACTGCACACCGCCGAGCGCTTCGCCGCCGACCCCGCATCCCTCGCCGCCTGCGTCCGCGCGATCGAGACGGCGGACATCGTGATCGCGACCATGCTCTTCCTCGACGATCACATCCGCCTCGTCCGCCCGCATCTCGAAGCAAGGCGGACGCATTGCGATGCCATGCTCTGCATCCTCTCCGCCGCCGAGATCGTGAACCTGACCAGGCTCGGCCGGCTGGACATGAGCCGGCAGAAGAACCCGGCGCTGGAATTCCTCCGCTCGCTGCGCAAGCGCGGCGGCAAGGAGGTTTCGGCGGCCGAATCCCAATTGCGCATGCTCCGCCGGCTGCCGCGCCTGCTGCGGCTCATCCCCGGCACCGCGCAGGACCTGCGCAATTTCTTCCTCGGCATGTCCTACTGGCTCGCCGGCTCGGCCGACAATATCGAGGGCCTGCTCCGCCTGCTGGTCGCGCGCTATGCCGCCGGCCCCCGCGCCGCCCTGCGCAGCCAGGCCGCCATCGCCCCGCCGCGCGACTATCCCGAAACCGGGCTCTACCATCCGCGCCTTCCCGGCCGCATCGCGACCGACGCAGCGTCCCTGCCCCGCCTCGCCGGCAGCCGCGGCACGATCGGGCTGATCCTGCTGCGCAGCCTCGTCCTGTCCGGCGATGTCGGCCAGTATGACGGGGTGATCGCGGCGTTCGAGGCCGCCGGCTTCCGCACCCTGCCGGTCTTCGCCGCGGGGCTGGACGCCCGCCCCGCCATCGCGCGCTATCTCGCGCCGGACGGCGCGCCGGTGATCGACGCGCTGGTCTCGCTCACCGGGTTTTCCCTGGTCGGCGGCCCGGCCTACAACGATTCGAAATCGGCGGAGGCCGTCCTCGCCGGGCTCGACCTGCCCTACATCTCCGCCCACGCCCTCGAATTCCAGAGCATCGCCGCCTGGGAGGCCGACCCGCGCGGCCTGACGCCGATCGAGGCGACGATGATGATCGCCCTGCCCGAGCTCGATGGCGGCATCGTGCCGATGACCTATGGCGGCCGCGCCGAGGGTCAGGAGGACGGCGGCGATGGCGTGCGCCGCATGTCGGCACATCCCGAGCGCGCCGCCATGCTCGCCGCCCGCGTCGCCCGCCTGGTCGACCTGCGCCGCACCGCCCGCGCCGAGCGGCGCATCGGCATCGTCATCTTCAACTTCCCGCCCAATTCCGGCGCCACCGGCACCGCCGCCTATCTCTCCGTCTTCGAATCCCTGTTCAACACCCTCGCCGCCCTGCGCGCCGCCGGCTACACGGTCGATCTGCCCGCCGATGTCGCCGCGCTGCGCCACGCCGTCTGTGTCGGCAACGCGCAGGACCATGGCGCGGCCGCCAATGTCGCGGCGAAAATCCCGCGCGATGCGCATCTCCGCGCCGAACCCCATCTCGCCGCGATCGAGGCGGTCTGGGGCCCGGCTCCCGGCCGCCACGATACCGACGGCGCGTCGCTGTTCGTCCTCGGCGCCCGCTTCGGCAACGTCTTCATCGGCGTCCAGCCGGTCTTCGGCCACGAAGGCGACCCGATGCGCCTGCTCTTCGAGGGCGGCTTCGCGCCGACCCACGCCTTCAGCGCCTTCTACCGCTGGCTGCGGCAGGATTTCGGCGCCCACGCGCTGCTCCATTTCGGCACCCACGGCGCGCTGGAATTCATGCCCGGCAAGCATGCCGGCCTGTCCGCCGCCTGCTGGCCCGACCGGCTGATCGGCGAGATGCCGAATTTCTGCCTCTACGCGGCGAACAACCCCTCCGAGGGCATGCTCGCGAAACGCCGCGCCAACGCGACGCTGATCAGCCACCTCACCCCGCCGGTCACCGAGGCCGGGCTCTATCGCGGCCTCGCCGATCTCAAGGCCTCGGTCTTCCGCTGGCGTGCCCTGCCGCCCGAGGCCGGGGCCGAAGAGCGGCAGGGCCTCGCCGCCCTGATCCAGGCCGAGGCGGCGCGGCTCGATCTCGCCCCCGCCGATCCCGCCGATCTCTCCTGGGCCGACGCCGATGCCGCCATCGCCCGGCTGCACGCCTCGCTGCTCGATGTCGAATACGCGCTGATCCCGGTCGGCCTGCACGTCGTCGGCCAGCCGCCCGGCGCCACCCAGCGCGCCGACCTGCTGGATGCCGCCGGGATCACCGATCCCGCCCGCCGCGCCGAGACCGACGCGCTGCTCGCGGCCGACAGCGAGCTTCCCGCCATCATCCACGCGCTCGATGGCGGCTATATCCGCCCCGCGCCGGGCGGCGACCTGCTGCGCAACCCCGAAATCCTGCCCACCGGGCGGAACATCTACGGGTTCGATCCGTTCCGCATGCCCGGCGCCTTCGCGATGGACGACGGCGCCCGCCAGGCCGACCGCCTGCTCGCCCGCCACGTGGCCGATTGCGGCCGGCTGCCCGAAACCGTGGCGATGCTGCTCTGGGGGTCGGACAACCTGAAATCCGAGGGCGGCCCGATCGCCCAGGCGCTCTGCCTCGTCGGCGCCCGGCCGCGCCGCGATTCCTATGGCCGCCTCGCCGGCGCCGAGCTCGTGCCGCTCGCCGAGCTGGGCCGGCCGCGGATCGACGTGATCGTCACCCTCTCCGGCATTTTCCGCGACCTGCTGCCGCTGCAGACGAAGCTGCTCGCCGAAGCCCTGCTGCTCGCCGCCCGGGCGGACGAGCCGGAGACGGAAAACTTCGTCGCCAGGCACGCCCGCGCCCATATCGCCGCCCATGGCGGCACGATCGAGACCGCGGCGCTGCGCGTCTTCAGCAATGCCGACGGCACGTACGGTGCCAACGTGAACCAGCTCGTCGACTCCGGCACCTGGCAGACCGAGGACGAGCTGGGCGATGCCTTCCTCCGTCGCAAGGGCTTCGCCTACGGCACCGATGGCCGGCCGACGCGGTGCGACGCGGTGCTCGGCGGCGTGCTCAAGACCGTCGATCTCGCCTACCAGAACCTCGAATCCCTCGATCTCGGCGTCACCACGGTCGATCACTATTTCGATGGCCTCGGCGGCATCAGCCGGGCGGTCCGCGCCGCCCGCGGCAGCGAGGCCGCGGTCTATATCGGCGACCAGACCACCGGCGCCGGCACCGTGCGCAGCCTGTCCGAGCAGGTCTCGCTCGAAACCCGCACCCGCACGCTGAACCCGAAATATTTCGAGGCGATGCTCGCCCACGGCGCCGAGGGCGTGCGCCATCTCGAGGCGGCGGTGACCAACACGCTGGGATGGTCGGCGACCACCGGCCAGGTCGATCCCTGGATCTACCGCGAGATCGGCAGCGTCTTCATGCTCGACCCCGAAATGCGCCGCCGCCTCGCCGAGCTGAACCCGGTGGCCTCGGTCCGCATCGCCAACCGCCTGCTCGAAGCGCACGAGCGCCACTACTGGAGCCCGGACGAGGCGATGCTCGATGCGCTGCGCCGCGCCGGCGCCGAACTGGAAGACCGTCTCGAAGGTCTCGACATGGAGCAAGCCGCATGAACGACATCAGCCCCCAAGCCGGCGCGTTTCCCGCCGCCGCGCGCTGCGCCACCGGCTGCGGCGACGGCGACGGCGACGGCGAGGGCAGCGTGCAGGTCGCCCTCGATCCCGCGCTGCGGATCGACGGGGCGAAGGTCTTCGCCATCTACGGCAAGGGCGGCATCGGCAAGAGCACGACCTCCTCCAACCTCTCCGCCGCCTTCGCCCTGCAGGGCCGCCGCGTGCTGCAGATCGGCTGCGACCCCAAGCACGATTCCACCTTCACCCTGACCAAGCGTCTCGTCCCCACCGTGATCGACGCGCTGGAAGGTGTCGATTTCCACCCCGAGGAACTCCGCGTCGAGGATTTCGTCTACGAGGGCTTCGCCGGCGTGCAATGCGTCGAGGCCGGCGGCCCGCCGGCCGGCACCGGCTGCGGCGGCTACGTGGTCGGGCAGACGGTGAAGCTGCTCAAGGAACATCATCTCCTCGAGGAGTCGGACGTCGTCATCTTCGACGTGCTGGGCGATGTCGTCTGCGGCGGTTTCGCCGCCCCGCTGCAACACGCCGACCGCGCGCTGATCGTCACGGCGAACGATTTCGACAGCATCTTCGCGATGAACCGCATCGTCGCCGCGATCGGCGCGAAGGCGCGCAACTACGGCGTGCGGCTCGGCGGCGTCATCGCCAACCGCAGCGCCGCGGTCGACCAGCTCGCGAAATACAACGAGGCCACCGGCCTCTCCACCCTCGCCCGGTTCCCCGATCTCGACGCCATCCGCCGCAGCCGGCTGAAGAAATCCGTCGTCTTCGAAATGGAAGACGCACCGGAGCTCGACGCCGTGCGCACCGCCTATCTCGATCTCGCCGCCTCGCTCTGGGCCGGCGTCGAGCCGCTCGCCGCGGTCCCGCTGCGCGACCGCGAGATCTTCGACCTGCTGGGATTCGAGTGATGACGCCGGACGCCGCCACCGCCGACCGCTACCACCGCCGCCGCGGCGAGATCGAAACCTATTTCGACCGCACCGCGCTGGCGAACTGGGCGCGGCTGACGTCCGACGCGCCGGTCAGCGGCGTGCGCGCCACCGTCCGCGCCGGGCGCGACGCGATGCGCGCCACCCTGCTCGACATGCTGCCCGCCGATCTCTCCGGCCTTCGCCTGCTCGATGCCGGCTGCGGCACCGGCGCGCTCGCCCTCGCGGCGGCGCGGCGCGGCGCCGAGGTGGTCGCGGTCGATCTCTCGCCGCAACTGGTCGACCTCGCCCGCGAGCGCGCCGCGTCCGACCCCGCCGCCGCCCGGATCGACTTCGTCAGCGGCGACATGCTGGGCGCCGAGCACGGCAGGTTCGACCATGTCGTCGCGATGGATTCCCTGATCCATTACGACAGGGCGGACGTGATCGCGGCCCTGGGCCGGCTCGCCGCCCGCACCGACCGCTCGCTGCTCTTCACCTTCGCCCCCCGCACCGCGCTGCTGGCGATCATGCACCTCGCCGGCAGCTGGTTTCCGCGCGGCGACCGCGCGCCGGGCATCGTGCCGCAGCCCGAGGGTGCGCTGCGCGACGCGATCGGCCTCAGCCCTGCGCTCGCCCGCCTCGAAGCGGGGCGCACGCGGCGGATCAGCACCGGGTTCTACATCTCCCAGGCGCTGGAGTTGCGGCGGTGAAGCGCCGGCGCACCGGCGGGGCGGCGCCGTTCTGGATGCGGCTCGATGCGAGCTGGCTGCCCTTCGCCAATGCCGCCACCCCCGAGCTGCCGCTGCCGCGCCTGCTCCGCCTGTCGCTGTTCCAGCTCACCGTGGGCCTCGCCGCCGCCCTGCTCATCGGCACGCTCAACCGGGTGATGATCGTCGAGCTGCACGTCGCCGCCGCCCTGGTCTCCAGCATGATCGCCCTGCCGCTGCTGCTCGCCCCGGCCCGCGCGCTGATCGGCTTCCGCTCGGATCGTCACCGCTCCGCCTTCGGCTGGCGGCGGGTGCCCTATATCTGGTTCGGCACGATCATGCAGTTCGGCGGCCTCGCGATCATGCCCTTCGCCCTGCTGCTGCTCGGCAGCGGCACCGCCCCGGTCGCCGGCCGCTTCGGCGCCGCCATCGCCTTCCTGATGACTGGCGCCGGGATGCACACGACGCAGACCGCGGGCCTCGCCCTCGCCACCGATCTCGCCCCCGAACACGCCCGCCCGCGCGTCGTCGCCATGCTCTGCGCGATGCTGCTGCTCGGCATGATCGGCGGCGCGCTGGCCTATGGCGCCGCCCTCACCCCGTTCAGCGCGTTCCGGCTGATCCAGGTGATCCAGTCGGCCGCCCTGCTCACCCTCGTCTGCAACGGCATTGCCCTGTGGAAACAGGAACCCCGTCGTCGCCCAGCAACCGAGGAGGCCGAGGATGACGCGGCCGCCATGCCGGCAGAAAACCTCGCCCTCGCCTGGTCGCGCTTCCGCGCCCAGCCGCACGCGCTGCGCCGCCTCGTCGCCATCTTCATCGGCACGCTCGCCTTCTCGATGCAGGACATCCTGCTCGAACCCTATGGCGGCCAGGTGCTGCACCTGCCGGTGGGCGCGACCACGGCACTCACCGCGATGCTGGCCGGCGGCGCCGGGCTCGCTTTCCTGGTCGCGAGCCGCCGCCTCGCCAGCGGCGGAGACCCCTACCGCATCGCCGCCGCCGGCGTGCTCTCCGGCCTGCTCGCCTTCAGCGCGGTGATCTGCTCCGCCCCGCTCGCCTCGCCGGCGCTGTTCGCCGCCGGGGTGGGGCTGATCGGCTTCGGCGGCGGGCTGTTTCTCGCCGGCACCCTGTCGGATGCGATGATCCGCGTCGTCGGCAACATGAGCGGCCTCGCGCTCGGCGCCTGGGGCGCGGTGCAGGCTCTCGCCGCCGGCCTCGCCATCGCGATGGCCGGCGTGCTGCGCGACACCGTCGCCCATCTCGCCGCCACCGGCGCGCTCGGCACCGCCCTCGCCGGCCCCGCCGCCGGCTACGGCGTCGTCTATCACCTCGAGATCCTGCTGCTCTTCGCCACCCTCGTCGCGATCGGCCCGCTGGTCCGCCGCGCCAGCAGGCAGCCTTCCGGCCTTGCCGCCATCCTGCCCCACCACCCCTGACAATGAGGTCCGTCATGCCAACCGGCGCCATAACCCCCTATATCGATGTCGCCCAGGTCGTTCTCTACGCGTTCTGGATCTTCTTCGCGGGCCTCGTGATCTATCTCCAGCGCGAGAGCAAGCGCGAGGGCTACCCGCTGGTCACCGGGCACAAGGGCGAGCGGCTGGAAGGCTTTCCCACCCTGCCGGCGCCGAAAACCTTTCTCCTGCCCAACGGCAAGACCCATTCGGTGCCGTGGAACGAGCCGATCGAGGTGCTGAACGCGAAATCCAGCGCGCCCTGGGATGGCGCGCCGATCATCCCGCTCGGCGACCCGATGCAGGACGGGCTCGGCCCGGCCGCCTTCACCCAGCGTGACACCGATCCCGAGCTGATGCCCGAGGGCGAGGCGCGGATCGTCCCGCTGCGCGTCGCGACCGATCACTGGGTGGCGAGCGAAGACCCCGATCCGCGCGGCGCCGCGGTCATCTGCTGCGACCGCCAGTCCCCCGGCACGGTCGTCGATATCTGGATCGACCGGGCGGACCAGATGGCCGTCTGGCTCGAGGCGAGCCTCGCCGCCGATCCCGCCCGCCATGTCCTGGTGCCGATCATGCTCGCCCGTGTGACCGGCGGCGCGCCGGGCCAGCCGGTCAAGGTCATGGTCAAGTCGGTCACCGCTGCACAATTCGCCGCCGCCCCCGCCCTCGCCCATCCCGACCAGATCAGCCCGCGCGAGGAAGACCGGCTGATGGCCTATTTCGCCTCCGGCCATCTCTACGCAACGCCCCAGCGCGCCGAGCCGCTGCTGTGAGCGCGCCGCGCGGCCTGCCCCACGCGCTGCCCGCCGGCGAGGCGCTGCTCTGGCAGGGCGCGCCGCGCTTCGGCCGCCTCCTGGTCTCCGCCTTCCGCATCCGGCTGTGGCTGGTCTATGTCGGCCTGCTGGTGGCCTGGGGCGGGATCAGCAGCGCGATCGCCGATCACTCCACCGCCGCCGGCCTCGCCGCCGCCGCCTGGTGCGTCGCCCTCGGCGCCGTGCCGCTGCTGCTGCTGGTCGCCTTCGCCGGCCTCACCGCGCGCAGCACGGTCTATACCATCACCAGCCGCCGCGTGGTGATCGCCCACGGCGCCGCCATCCGCAAGCATCTCAACCTGCCCTTCACCGCGATCGACGCCGCCGGCCTGCGCCGCTTCGCCGATGGCACCGGCGACATTCCGCTGACCCCGCGCCCGGATGCGCGGCTGTCCTATCTGCTGCTCTGGCCGCATGTGCGCGCCGGGCGCGGGGCGCGGGCGATGCCGATGCTGCGCGCCGTGCCCGAGGCCGAAGCCGTCGCCGCCTGCCTTGCCGATGCGCTGACGGCGCACGGCGTCGCCCCGCGCCTCCTCGTCGCACCCATCGCAACACCGGCCGCCACACAAGCCCCGCTTCCCGCGATCGAGCCGGCCGGCGCGCATGGCGAGGCCAGCCCGGCATGATCCGCCCCGTCCTGCCCCGCGCCGCCGCACAGAGTGCCGTCCCGCGCGGTGCCGCGCTGCCGCGCGATGGCAGGGTCGTCTATTCCCAGATCGATGACGGTCTCGAAGCGCATGACGACCGGATCCACATCCCCGTCTGGGCGCTCGTTGGCTGTTTCCTGCTGGTCGCCGGCACCATCGCGCTCGCCGCCGGCGCCCGCCTCACGCGCCAGCCACACCCCGCCCCGCCGCCGCGCGAGGCCGTGCTGCTGCGCTTCACCCAGGCGCCGGACGACGCGCTGGTGATCCGCAACGCCGCGACCGCGCAGCCCATCGCCCGCATCGCCCCCACCGCCGACACCTTCCTGCGCGCGACGATGCGAATCCTCTTCGCCGCCCGCGCCCGCGCCGGCATCGCCCGCGACCTTCCCTTCCAGCTCGCCCTTTACGGGCCCGACCGCCTCGTCATCGCCGATCCGGCCACGCACGAGCGGATCGACCTGCGCGCCTTCGGGCCCGCCAACGCGAAACAGTTCGCGACGCTGCTCCGCAACGCGGAGACCCTCAAACCGGGAGAGCCATCATGATCGGCAGCATCCGCGACATCGAGCTGCTCTGCTCGATCGACATCGAGCAAACGCCCGAAAGCCTGCACGCCCACGCCATTCCCGAGGATGTCGAGATCCGCCCCGGCGATGTCGTGATCGTCCACGACATGCCGACCGCGATCGGCTTCGGCACGCGCCTGACCTGCGTGCGCCGCGCCACCCTGCGGCGCGCCAGCCCGATCGAGCGCTGGTGGGTCGAATTCCGCTCGATCCTCGAGATCACCGAGCTCTACGAGGTCGGCTTCATGCCGCTCGCCGAGGCCGAAGCCGCCATCGCCGCACCGGGAGCCTGAACCATGAACGCAAGAACAGCACCCACCGCCGCGCCCGACGCGCAGACGGCCATCGCCCAGTCGAGCACCATGCTCAGCCCGCGCTTCTACACCACCGATTTCCCCGCCCTCGACCGGCTCTCGATCGAACCGGTGCGCGCCGAATGGGACCGGCTGATGGCCGAATTCGAGGCCGATCCCAACAAGGGCCATTTCGTGCGGACCGACGAATTCGCCGTCGATCTCTCGAGGATGGAGCCCGAGCTGCACCGCGAATTCATCGACTTCCTGATCAGCTCGGTCACCGCCGAATTCTCCGGCTGCGTGCTCTATGCCGAGATCCGCAAGCGCATCGCCAACCCCGACCTCAAGGCCCTGTTCGGCTACATGAGCCGCGACGAGGCGCGCCACGCCGGCTTCATCAACGAGGCGCTGCACGACATCGGCATGAAGGTCGATCTCGGCTTCCTGACGAAGGCGAAGAAATACCATTTCTTCCGCCCGAAATTCATCTTCTACGCCACCTATCTCTCCGAGAAGATCGGCTACGCCCGCTACATCTCGATCTTCCGCCAGCTCGAACGCCATCCCGAGCTGCGGATCCACCCCATCTTCAAGTGGTTCCGCGAGTGGTGCAACGACGAATTCCGCCACGGCGAGGCCTTCGCGCTGCTAATGCGCGCCAATCCCGGCATGCTCACCGGCGCCAACCGGCTCTGGGTGCGCTTCTTCCAGCTCGCGGTCTTCGCCACGATGTACATCCGCGACCATGCCCGCCCCCGCTTCCACGCCGCCCTCGGGCTCGACCCCACCGCCTACGACATGCAGGTCTTCCGCATCACCTCGGCGATCTGCCGGCAGGTCTTCCCGCTGACGCTCGACATCGAGAACCCCGCCTTCCTCGCCGGGCTCGAAACCCTGCGCCGGCTCGACGTCGCCAATCTCGCCCTGCGCGAGGTGCCCGGCCCGCTCGCCCGGCTGCGCCGTGGCGCGAACGCCGCCCGCGCCGCCCTCGCCTTCGGCCGGCTCTACCTGATGCGCCCGAAGCCCAACGCCCTGCCGGCGGACATCCGCATGCAGCCGGTCTGGTAGGAGCCGCGCCATGCACCAGTATGTCATCCCCGCCGCCTTCGCCCTGTTCGTCTGGTGGTTCAGCACCGGCGCGATCATCTATCTCGACGGCCTGCCCCGCCGCACCTTCAAATGGAGCATGCTCGGCGCCAGCGCGGTGCTGCTCGCCTGTCTGTGGGGCCTGCACGACACCGCCGGGCGAACCACCGTCGGCGCCGCCTATCTCGCCTTCTTCTACGGCCTGTTCGCCTGGGGCTGGCAGGAGATCAGCTTCTACATGGGCTATGTCACCGGGCCGCGCCGCGCGCCCTGCCCGGAGAATTGCGCCGGCTGGCGGCATTTCGGCCACGCGGTGCAGACCAGCCTGTGGCACGAGCTGGCGATCATCGCCACCGCCGGCCTCGTCGTCGCCCTCACCTGGGGCCAGCCGAATCAGATCGGCACCTGGACCTTCATGGTGCTGTGGTGGATGCACCAGAGCGCCAAGCTCAACGTCTTTCTCGGCGTGCGCAACCTCAACGAGGAATTCCTCCCCGAGCACCTGACCTTCCTGAAGAGCTTCCTGCGCAAGCGGCCGATGAACCTGCTCTTCCCCTTCTCCATCACGATCTCGACGGTGATCGCCGTGCTGATGTTCCAGCGCGCCACCGCCGCCCCCACCGCCTTCGCCCGCGTCGGCGGCATGTTCCTCGGCACGATGATGTCGCTCGCCATCCTCGAGCACTGGTTCCTCGTGCTGCCGCTGCCGGCGGCGCGGCTGTGGAAATGGAGCCTGCGCTCGCGCGCCCCGGCGCGGCCCTTCGCGGTCGAGATCGTCGCCGGCTTCCTCGGCGCCGGCAAGACCACCTTCATGCGCCGCCGCCTCGCCATGCTGGCCGAGCAGCCGGCCGCCACCCGCGAAAAGACCGTCGTCCTCGTCAACGACTTCGCCACGGTCGGCATCGACGGCTCGCTGCTGCGCGGCCAGGGGGCGGATGTGGTGGAGCTGCCGAACGGCTGCATCTGCTGCTCGCTGCGCGACGATCTCGCCACCCAGCTCGAGGAGGTGGTCGCCCGTTTCGCGCCCGACCGCGTGCTGATCGAACCCTCGGGCGTGGCCGATCTGGCCTCGCTGATCGGCGTCATCCAGCGCCCGACCATCGCCGGCTTCGTGCGCGACCTGCGGGTGATCACCCTGATCGACGCCGGCGCCTTCCTCGCCGATTTCGCCGAGATGCAGGCGCACCTGACCGTCCAGGCCCGGCTCGCCTCGCTGGTGGTGATCAACAAGACCGATCTCGTCAGCCCGACCGAGCGCCTGCTCGTCGAGGCGACGCTGCACCGCCTGAACCCGGAGACAAGGCTGGTCACCGCCTGCTACGGCGCGGTGCCGCCGGACGCGCTGACCCCCCGCCCCGCGCCGGACGCCGCGCCCCCGCACGACCGCGAACATGATCACCACGCGCACGAACACCACGACCACGCGCCCGATCACGCCCACCACCACAATGCCGCTCACGGCCATCACGATCATGAGGACCACGATCATCACGATCACGACCACGAACATCACGACCACGGCGCCGCCGTCGGCTTCGCCTCCTGGCACGGCACGCTCGGCCCGCTCTGCGATGCCGAGGCGATCGGCCGGGTGATCGAGGCGGCGGCGCGCGGCACCTTCGGCCCGGTCGCCCGGCTCAAGGGCCTCGCCCGCGTCGGCCGCGGCTGGATCCAGTTCGACGTCGCCGGCCACCACGCCAGCATGGCCGCCTTCGCCGCCGCAGAGGGGGAGGCCCCGCGGGTCGTCGCCATCGGCCGCGATCTCGATGAACCCGGGCTCGCCGCCGCCTTCGCCGGCTGCGAACTGCACCTCGCCACCTGATCCGTCACCGCGCGGCACCAACACCAAGAAAGGGAGGATACGCGCCATGGACTACGAACAGTTCTTCCGCTCCCAGCTCGACCAGCTCCGCAGCGAGGGGCGCTACCGCGTCTTCGCCGACATCGAGCGCCATGCCGGCAACTTCCCCCGCGCCACCCAGCACGGCGACGATGGCGGCCGCCCGGTCACCGTCTGGTGCTCGAACGACTATCTCGGCATGGGCCAGCACACCGCCGTGCTCAGCGCGATGCACCAGGCGCTCGACCGCTGCGGCGCCGGCGCCGGCGGCACCCGCAACATCGCCGGCACCAACCACTATCACGTGCTGCTCGAAGCCGAACTGGCCGACCTGCACGGCAAGGAAGCGGCGCTGCTGTTCAACTCGGGCTACATGTCCAACTGGGCCTCGCTCTGCACCCTCGCGCACAAGCTGCCGAACTGCGCCGTGCTGTCGGATGCCTCGAACCACGCCTCGATGATCGAGGGCATCCGCCACAGCCGGGCCGAATGCATCGTCTTCCGCCACAACGACCCGGCCGACCTCGCCCGCCACCTCGCCGCACTCGATCCCGCGCGGCCCAAGCTCGTCGCCTTCGAGAGCGTCTACTCGATGGATGGGGACATCGCCCCGATCGCCGATATCTGCGACGTCGCCGACCGCTACAACGCCATGACCTATCTCGACGAGGTGCACGCCGTCGGCCTCTACGGCCCGCGCGGCGGCGGCATTTCCGAGCGCGAGGGCCTCGCCCACCGCCTCACCCTGATCGAGGGCACGCTGGCCAAGGGCTTCGGCGTCATCGGCGGCTACATCACCGGCAGCGCCGCGCTGTGCGACTTCGTGCGCAGCTACGCCTCGGGCTTCATCTTCACCACCGCCCTGCCGCCCACCGTCGCCGCCGGCGCGCTGGCCAGCATCCGCCACCTCAAGACCAGCGACGCCGAGCGCATCGCGATGCACGCCCGCGTCGCCACCCTGCGCCGCAAGCTCGACGCGATCGGCGTGCCGCATCTGCCCAACCCGAGCCATATCGTGCCGGTGATGGTGGGCGACGCCTCGCTCTGCAAGCAGATCAGCGACATCCTGCTCGACCGCTTCGGCATCTACGTCCAGCCGATCAACTATCCCACCGTGCCGCGCGGCACCGAACGCCTGCGCCTCACCCCCTCGCCGCTGCACACCGAGGCGGATATCGACCGGCTGATCGACGCGCTGCGCCTGATCTGGCGGGAGATGGACGTGGCGCGCGCCGCCTGATCCAATCATGGCGTGGATGATTGACCGTCCCCCCGACGAGTGGTCCGGGTTGAAAGTTGGTGCATTGTTGTGTCTGGCGCCATGGCCGGCCGCGGGTGGAGCGAAGTGGAGCCGGAGGCCGGCCATGGCGACGGCGCGGCTTCCGGGGCTGCCGATATCCGAGCGAACTGTGCAGCCTGACGGTGTTGTAGGCCCCCGCCAGGCCTCGATCAGGACCTTCGCTTTCACCAGTGTGTAGAAAATCTCCCATTGAGCAGTTCATCACGCAGCAAGCCGTTGAAGGACACGCAGTATCCGTTTTCCCATGGCGAACCTGGCGTGATGTAGAGCGTCTTCACACCGGCCTTCCCGAGCCATTGCCGCACCGCCCTGGCGATGAATTCAGGACCATAGCACGTCGGGAATGGGGTCCGCCGAGCCAGCGTGGTGTCTTGCGCTGCGTCCATCGGCGCTGTCCGAGCACGCGGCAAACACGCCGCTCCGAGACAGTCATCTTTTCCATGATGTGATCGATGCAGCGCCGGCGCCGCAGGGGGCTCAGCAGTTTTCCCGCGCCGCCTCCGTCAGGATCGGCTTGCCCAGCGACAGATCAGCGACAAGCCGCTTCAACCGGGCGTTCTCACGCTCCAGGTCCTTCATCCGCGGCACCTGATCAATCTTCAGACCGCCATACTCCTTGCACCACGGATAGTTGCTCTGCTCGGTGACGCCGATCCGGCGGCACGCATCCGCAACCGTCCCGCCCTGCGCCAGAACAATCTCAGCCTCGCACAACTTGCGATGATCTCTTCTGGCTTGTGTTTCCTCGCCATCCCTCTCTCCTTCATGCCAAAATCTAAAGCAGATCCAGGATCACTCCGAAGGGAAAGATCAGGCCATGTTTTCAAGGCACAGGTATCCGCAAATTATTTTTATATCTAAATTATCGAATTCAGTGATGCATTTGATCTCCCAAGCAGTCTGTTTGTTTATATTGGTTAAGAGGATACTACAGGTAAAGGAGATCGTCGATGCGAATGCGCCGTCCGAGATCGTCGAGATTTGCTGTCATCAGTATGGCTCTCCTCGTCAGCCCCATCTCCATTGGAAACGGCGTTGCAGCGGCACCGCCACAAATCGCGACATGCGCTAGTTGCCACGGCGTCAACGGCATGGGCAACCTCAGCGCCGGCTTTCCAGCCCTGGCGGGGCTGCCGGCGCCGTATATCGAGCGGCAACTCACCGCCTTCAAACATGGCGAGCGCAAGAACGCCGTGATGCAGTCAATGGCAAATCCACTCGATGCCAAGGCGCGCGCGGCCATCGCCGCCTATTACGCGACGCTGCCGGTGCCAGCCACGCCCGAGCCGACCAAGAAGCTGAACACGCAGGGCGAAGCCCTTGCCATGAACGGTGTCTGGGGCGGAAAACTGACAGGTGTTCCTGCCTGCGATTCCTGCCACGGTCCCTATGGTATCGGCGTCGGCGTCTCGTTCCCACGCCTTGCAGGGCAGCCGCAATCCTACATCTCGGCGCAACTGACTGCCTGGAAGAATGGCAGCCGCACAGGCGATCCGCTCCACTTGATGAGCAATGTAGCGAGACAGTTGTCGGCGGCCGAGATTTCGGCGGTCAGCGCCTTTTACGCCAGCCTGTCGCCGAACCCGACCACCCTGCCCGGTCTCGTGCCGGACGGAGGCAAACAATGATCCGCCGGACAATCGCCGCACTTCTCGCGGCTCAACTGCCGATCGCCGCGGCGCTGGCCACCAACCCCGCACAACCCTCATTTGCACCGCCGCCGCGGGCCGACATGCCGAAAGGCCCGTTCGGCGATGCCGTCAAACTTGGAGAGAATATTTTCCGCCATACCACCGTCTATGCCCATGGCGTGATCGGCGACGCGCTGAACTGCAGCAACTGCCATCTGGATGCCGGCCGCCTTGCCGGTTCGGCGCCGATGTGGGCCGCCTACACGGGCTATCCGGCATACCGGAAAAAGAACCGCAAGGTGAACAATTTCGGCATGCGGCTACAGGGCTGCTTCCGCTTCAGCGAGAACGGCAGAGTGCCAGCGCTCGATAGCAAGACAATCATCGCGCTCGAAGCGTATTCCTTCTGGCTCGCTAAAAACGCGCCGACCGGCGCGCACCTCGCCGGCCGTGGCTACCCCAGGCTTGCCGCGCCAGCGGAATCACCGGACTATGCCCGCGGCAGGACTGTCTATCGTCAGGACTGCTCATTGTGCCATGGGGCCCGTGGCCAGGGGCAATATGCGCGCGGACAAACCGTCTTCCCGCCGCTCTGGGGCACGAAGTCCTTCAACTGGGGCGCCGGCATGGGCAGCGTGAAGAACGCTGCCGAATTCATCTATGCTAACATGCCCTTCGGCGCCGTCGGCACACTGAGCGTCCAGCAAGCCTGGGACGTCGCGCAATATGTCGACAGTCACGATCGGCCGCAGGACCCGCGCTTCTCCGGCAGCGTCGCGGCAACACGGAAGGCATTCCACGATAGCAAGTTCTCAATGTATGGCCGCAAGGTGAACGGCCATCTGCTCGGATCAAATAAATAATCGGTGCAAAGGAGCACGGAATGTCTGACACTGGCCAGACTGAACGGGATTCATCCCTCCAACTCAGCCGACGTACTGCCCTCTCCCTACCCGCGGTAGGTGTCGGAACAGCCGTCATCGGCGCCATGATCATGCCCGCGGCCGAAGCTGCGAATTCGGCGCCTCCACCGAACCTGATTACACCAGAGAGTAAAAAACTCAGAGCTTTGGCTGCGGCCCTTGCCAAGGCGCCCCGTCGGCGGAATTACAAATCCGTGCCAATGATCCTGACAAATTCCGATCAATGGGACAGTGAAGCTCTCCATATCCTTTTTACCTATGCGGCCGGTCCGAAACAGATCTGGGACAACACAGACCTCACCGGTCCGTGGCTCAACCTGATGCGAAACGCTATGAATGCGCAGATCTGGTCCTGGAAGCATCCGAACTTTATCGCCGTATCGGCCACCCACGGAAGCGCCCATCTCGCACTCTATGACAACTATATCTGGAAAAAATACTTATCCAGTTTTACCGGCGGAAAATTCTCATCGAACATCTGGATCGAAGAGCCGTCGGCGGCTAGTTCGCCGGCCTCCAGCTTCAACGATCCGAAGGGAGTCTTTTCCCCGCACGACAACTCTATCGTCGTGCTGCAACGGCGCGGCGCCGTATTCTGCGCATGCCATAACGAAGTGTGGGAACTCACGATGGCTGTGCTCAAAAGGGGCATTAATCCCGACAAGCTTTCCCATGAGCAGCTAGCCGCCGAGTTCACCAATCATCTGATCCCCGGGGTTATACTAACACCTGGTATAGTTGGGACGATTCCCCAATTCGAACTCGCAGGATTTCAGTATGCGAAATAGGCATATAAAAGCGGTCGCGACGGGCTTGTTCGTCCTTTTGGCCGGTGCAGGCCTTGCCTACGCCACGTCGCCGCATGACACGGGGTGGCGTGGCAAGGTTCAGCCGCCACAATATCGCGGTGCCATCTTCCCGCCCTGGCAAGGCGGCGCCAACAACGACACCGTAAACAAGGGCTTTGTATTCACCATTCCGGAAGTGGACGACGTTGCCGATTTCCATGGCGACGTCGATCATCCTAGGCTCGTTCTGTATATCGGTGGTAACTACTATTTCGCCGTCGCCCCACTGGTGAAGATGTTTGAGAAAGAAAACCCCCAATACTTGGGGAAGGTCTTCGTTGTCACCATCCCGCCAGGAATGTTGATTAAGGCCATGAATGCGGACGGGCGATTCACGATCGGCAATATGAGCTTTACCGCTAAGCCCGACGCTTATCTCGCAGGCCTGAAGAAGGTAAAATCGCTGATCGCTGCTGGTAGGCTGACGGCGCCGGCGGTGGCCTATGCGACGAATGACCTTACGATCATGGTGCCGAAGGGGAATCCTGACCACATCAGGGATCTTGCAGATCTCGCACGCAAAGGCGTGAAGGTGGCGATGCCAAATCCTGCTTTTGAAGGTATTGCCCGTCAGATTGAGGCTAGTTTACGAAAAGCTGGTGGCAAGAAGCTCGAACATGAGATTTACAACACTGGAGTCAAGAATGGCACGACGCTTCTCACACATATCCACCACCGGCAGACGCCGTTGTTCTTGATGCAAGGTCTTGCTGATGCGGGCGTAGCCTGGAAATCAGAAGCAATCTTTCAGGAAGAGATTGGTCATCCGATCAGCCATGTCGATCTGCCGGCACGTTACAACACGACCGCTATTTACGGTGGCGCGATGGTGAAGAATGCTCCTCATCCGCATGCAGCAAAGGCATGGTTGTCATTTATTCAGTCACCAGCAGCGCTGAAGATTTTCGAGCATTATGGTTTCAAACAGTACAAGAGGGTTTGAGTTCTGCACCTATTTCCATGACTACGGCGCGTTTGATTCAAGGCCCTACGGAGGGCGTGGAACGTGGCGGGCCATTTCTGGCTTGTCCGTTATCGAAACATTTTGCGCTAGAGCGGCTTTCGACCGGTCTGAATCGCGAGGGGATTCCCATTGGCGTTGATTTCTGATTCAGAATCCGTGCTGGTGAAGGAGGCCGGCATTGGTCTGAGCCCTAAGTTCCCGCCATTCAGGAGTAGAGTCTCATCCTCGAGTGATGCCCACGATTGGGCGTAGGTGCAACAGCCGGGTTGGGGGTTAACCCCCAACCCGGCGCGCCGCTGATTTTTCCCGCCACCTCTGCCGGGGTTTTGTTGCCCAGGCTCGAATGGGGGCGGTGATGATTATAGTCGTGACGCCAGGCGGCCAGCACGGACCTCGCTTGAGGCAGGCTCGTGAACAAGGTCTCGTTCAGACACTCGTCCCGGAGCCGGGCGTTGAAGCTCTCGACGAACCCGTTTTGCTGGGGCTTGCCGGGCGCGATGTAATGCCATTCCACGTTCCGCTCTTTCGACCAGCGCAGGATCGACATGCTGGTGAGCTCAGTGCCGTTGTCGCTGACCACCATGAGCGGGCGCGCCCCGCGCTCAGTGATCGCCATATCCAACTCGCGTGCCACCCGGGCGCCCGAAATTGACGTGTCGGCGATCAAGCGAACGCATTCGCGGCTGAAATCGTCCACGACGGCGAAGATCCGAAACCTGCGCCCGCATGTCAGGGCGTCGGAGACGAAATCCAGCGACCAGCGCTGATTGCAGCCCTGCGGAATGGTCATCGGAGATCGTGTGCCCAAGGCCCGCTTTCGCCCGCCGCGACGGCGAACCTGAAGGCGTTCTTCGCGGTAAAGGCGCCGAAACTTCTTGTGGTTCATGGAAATTCCTTCGCGGCTGAGCAGCCAGTGCAGGCGCCGATAGCCAAATCGACGGCGCTCGCCCGCAAGCACGCGCATGCGTTCGCGAGCCTCCGCATCATCCGGGCGGCGGCTTTGATACCGCACCGTGGTCCGATCCACGCCCAGCGCATCGCAGGCCCGGCGTTGGCTCACCTCGAACAGGCTCTGAAGATGAGCTACCGCCTCCCGCTTATGGCTGGGCGCT